>CAZTMY010000071.1:0-10396 GCA_964614895.1 uncultured Anaerolineales bacterium | reverse complement strand
AGCCCCTCGCACTCGTTTTCCCCACGCGCGTGGGGGTGGACGGCTCTGGCCCTCACGGGCCACACCTTCCCCACGCGCGTGGGACAGGGCCTATGCAGGCGGCTGCGTGGCGTAAAGCGGCAGGGGCTCGCAGTTCTCGCCTGTTGCTTGACGCCCGTACCGCGCTCCTCTAAACTATGCCATGTTCTTGCCACCTAGATTTGCCGCGCCCTTGCCGGTTATTCTCGGCTCGCACGCATAGAGGCTACGGGCTCACCAGGCAACGGCGCGGCGCTTGTTTCACAAAGGGCGGGTGACAATGGCTGTTACGCTCTACATCGTGGTGGCGGTGATCGTGGTCGCGGGCGCCGTTGGCGCCGTGTTGGCCAAGAGTCTGCTCGTGGCGGCGGCCGCGTTGGGCTTGGGAAGCGCGGCGCTGGCCACGCTTTTTTTTGCTCTGCACGCCGAGTATGCGGGGGGATTCGAGCTCAGCGTGGGAGCCGGCCTCATCAGCGTGCTGTTTATCGTGGCCATCAGCCTCACCGAGTCCATGGGGAAAGGGCGTCGTGAGCCGTGAGCGTGCCTTCTGGCTTTTCGTGGTGGCCGCTCTACTGGTGGGGGGCTGGCTGGTGGCGCGCGGTTGCGGGGGCGAGGCAGAGGGTGCGGCGGAGCGCCTGGAGGGTGGCTTTCGTGAGTGGTTCTGGACGCACCGAGCGCTCGATCTGGCGGCGCAGGTAGGCCTGATCTTGGCTGGGGCCTTGGGCGTGGCCGCGATTCTGCCGGATGCCAGGCAGGAGGGGGAGGACCAATGCGACCGGAGATGACGTCCCTCATCGACGTGGTGAACACGAGCGTCAGTCTGATCCTCTTTGTGGTCGGGCTGGGTTGCATGCTGACACGCCGCAACGTGATCAAGCAGGTAATTGGGCTGCGCATCATGTTGCAAGGGGCAGCGCTGGCCCTAATTCACGCGGGCGCTCTGCATGGTGATATGGAGCTGGCGCAGGCAATGGTGGTGTCGGCGCTGATCGCCGAGGCAGTGTGCATCGCCGTGGCGCTGGCGCTGATTGTGAACGTGTTTCAGCACTATCCTTCGGGGGATGTAGACGAGATGGATCGGTTGCGCGGATGAACGACGGCCTGCTCACGAGCCTGGGCGCGCTTGCCCTGCCTCTAGGGGCGGGCCTTGTGCTGGGCCTGCTGCCCGTGCGCGCCGAGCAGGCCCGTAGAGTGGGGCTCATCATTCTGGCAGTGGCGACGGCCAGCTTGGCGGCGACGCTCTGGCTGGCGGCCCCTGGCGTAATCTGGGTGGCCCACTGGCTGCCCGATATGGGCGCATTGACGCTCGAACTCGGTAAGAGCGGCTTGCAGGCGGCCTTGGCGACGACGGCGGGGGGATTGGTGGCGCTGGCGCTAGTGGAGGCTCCGCGACGCTGGGTGCTGGCCACCGGTTTGATGTGCCTGGGGGCAGCCAACGTAGCCTTTCTCTCGGGTCACTTTTTGGGGCGCTATGTGGCGCTGGAAGTGGTGGCGCTCTGTGTGGCCGTGGTGCCGCTCATAGAACGCGCCGAAAGGGACGGCCCGCGGATCGCGCGGGCTGTCTACATGCTGCTGCGGTTGGGAGACGCCGGCCTCCTGATGGCAATCTTGCTGCTGTGGCGCGTCACCGGCACGCTCGATATCGACGCGGCCCTAGCCGGGGCACAGGGCGGTGATCCGGGCTTGATCCGCTGGGTCGCGGCGGGTTTCGTGCTGGCCGTCTGGCTCAAGATGGGAGCCTGGCCGCTGCAGGCCTGGATCGAGGCGGCTGAGAGGCTCTCGCCCTTTGCGCGCTCTTGGACGTTCGCCACGGTACTGCCCAATCTGGGCTTTTACCTGCTGTATCGCGTGACGCCGCTCTTGGCGGCGCGCGACGCGACGGCGCAGTGGCTCGGCTGGGGCGGCTCACTCGCCGCGCTGGTGGCCGGCGTAGGGGCACTGGTATTAGTGCGGCAGGGCGCCTGGCGTCGGTCGCTGGCATACCTGGGCGGGGCGCAGGCCGGCTTGGCGCTGGTGCTGGCGGCCAGCGGCGAGGGCGCCATAGTGTTGCAGATGCTGCTACTGGTGACGCCCCCAAGGCTAGCGCTCTATTGCGCGGAGGCCATCCGCGGGCGCCAGGGGTCACGCACCAGCGCTGGGATCGCGGGCGTGGTCCTGGCGCTGGTCTGGCTGCCGGCGCTGTGGACGATGCGCGTGACTGCCCCCGCCTGGGCGGCCCTGGGCTACGGTGCGGTGCTCCTGATGCTCGGCTGGACGGCGGTGGCCGTCGCCTTTTCTGGGGTGAGCGTCTCCTGGGGGCGGATGTGCCCCCGCCTGAGGGGTGCGGGCGAGGGCGTGCTGGGGGCCATCGCGGTCGCGGCCTATCGGTGGGTGGAGCAAGGCCTCTTGGGCGGCCTGCTGGCCGGCCTGGCCGAGGGGGTGCTGTGGACGAGCCGGACCACGCACACATTGGTGGAGCAGGGCGCCCTGGACGGATCCATGCGGCTGGCCGTGCGAACGGCGCGCGGGCTCAGCCTGCGCCTGCAGCGGTGGCACACGGGCAAGCTGCGGACCAACCTGCTGTGGGGGGTACTCAGCTTCGGGGCGATGATGGCCTGGGCGGTGTGGGGTTGAGCGGCGCGGCGGTGGCGGGCTGGGATGGCCGCAGTGGCCGCAATCGCTGGCGCGGAGGGAGGTGGTAGTGGCGTTGACCATCGAGTCGCTGTGGTTGTTGCTGATCCCGGCGGCGCCGCTGGCCACGATATTAGTGCTGCTGGCTCTACGCCCCAAGGGGCGGGTCAGTGGCTGGATGGCCGGCGTGGGAGCCGTCATCCCATTGGCGGCGGTGCTCTTGTTGGTACCGGCTCTCCAGCGGGGTGAGGAGCCAGCGGTCTTTTTGCGGTGGGTGCCCATGGCGGGCATCTCGCTCGACCTGCACATAGATTGGATCAGCCTGCCCTTTGCCCTGACAGAGGCGGCGGTGACCCTGGTGGCGGTGATCTATGCTTGGGACTATCACCAGCCCGATGAGCGGACGCCCTATATGTATGCGCTGCTCTTGTTGTTCGCGCTGGGTATGTCGGGCACGACCCTAGCCGACGACATGTTCCTGTTTTTCACCTTTTGGGAGCTGATGCTGCTGGCCTCCTGTCTCCTGATTCTAGTCTGGGGCGAGGGGGAGCGTCGCGGGGCGGTGGCCTTCAAGTACTTTGTGGTGACGCATATCGGGTCGCTGATGGTGTTGATGGCCTTCTTGCTGCTGTACAACGAGACGGGCAGCGATCGCTTGGCAGTGCTACGTGAGGCCAAGGTGGTGCTGCCGACGGCGCAAGCGCAGGTCATCATCGGGCTGCTGATGGCGGGCTTCGCTGTCAAGATGGCGGTCTTTCCCGTCCACGTGTGGCTGCCCGACGCGCACGCGGTAGCGCCCATGCCGGTGACCATTATGCTGGCGGCGGCCATGCTGAGCATGGGCACCTATGGCATCCTTAGGTTCCCCATGGGGCTGTTCACGCTGAGCGAGGTCACGCCGTTTGCGTTGCCCATGATGATCGTGGGCATAGTGTCCGAGATCTATGGTGCGCTTATGGCCCTGGCCGAGGAAGACATCAAACGTATCGTGGCCTATTCCAGCGTGAGCCAGATGGGCTACATCATGTATGGCCTGGGCACGCTGACCCACCAGGGTGTGACGGGCGCCACGCTACACGTGGTGTTCCATGCCATCGTCAAGGCGTTGCTGTTCATGGTATTGGGCCTGGTGATCCGGGCCACGGGCGTGCGCAAGCTAAGGGAGCTCGGCGGGTTGGGGCGGAGCATGCCGGTGGTGGC
The DNA here is from genome assembly GCA_964614895.1 of uncultured Anaerolineales bacterium. Classification (GTDB taxonomy): domain Bacteria; phylum Chloroflexota; class Anaerolineae; order UBA1429; family UBA1429; genus DAIRUQ01. Next base: position 6,568 of record CAZTMY010000071.1, on the reverse strand, counting down.
GGCGTGCGGCGCCGTGGGCGGGCTGGCCATCGCAGGGGCGCCGCCGCTATGCCTGTTTGTGAGCGAGTGGATGATCTTTGCCGGCGGGTTTCAGACGGCTCATCTGGCGCTGTCGGTGGTGACGCTCTTTGGCTCGTTGCTCTCGGTGGCCTATGTGCTGCGGTTGATGCTGGGGGTGTTCGTGGGCAAGCTCAAGGCTCCGGCGCTCCACCCGCTGCCCATGGCGATGCTGGCTCCGACGGTCGTGTTGAGTGTGTTGGCCCTGGTGGAAGGGGTCGTTCCGAGGCCCCTCATCGCGTGGGTAACCGAGGAGCTGGCACTGCTCATGGGAGGGACCTGGTAGTGACGGGCGAGGTGTGGGTCGTTCTGCCGTTGGCCTGCCTGGCGCTGGGGGCGCTGCTGGTGGCGTTCCTGGGCCGCGTGGTGACGCGGGACAACGGCTGGCTGGCGGCGGCCACCGCCTTTGCTTTTGGCGCAGGCCTACTAGCCACCGCCCTCGCTTCCGGGCGGGCGGTGGCCTGGCAGCAGGACGTGGGCGCTTGGCCCGTGTGGGGGAGCTCTGCGCCAGGCGGAGCCATGCTGCGCGCCGAGCCGGGGGCGCTGCTGCTGATGGGCGTGGCGATGACGATGGGACTGCTGGTGGCCATCTACTCGGGCCGCTATCTCTCGCTCGATCAGCGCTACATGACCTACTATCCCCTGCTGATTCTGTTGGTGATCGGCCTCTCGGGCGTACTGATGGCGGCGGACCTGTTCACGTTGTACCTGACGTGCGAGCTGATGGGCATCACGGCTTATGTGCTAGTGGCGTTCCGCCGACACACCGATACGGCCGTGGAGGCGGGGTTCAAGTATCTGGTGATGAGCAGCGCGGGCTCCATGACTATGCTCATGGGGGTGGCCCTGGTCTATCGGGCGACAGGCTCGTTGCTGCTGCCCCAACCGGCGGGGGACGGGATCTGGGCGCGCGCCGGGCTGGCCTGCCTGGCGATGGGGCTGTGCATCAAGATTGGGGTGGTGCCCGTACACACGTGGCTTCCCGACGCCCATGGGCGCGCGCCCAGCAGCATCAGCGCGATGCTGTCGGGCATAGTGATCCAGAGCGCGTTCTATGCGCTGCTCAAGGTCTGCCTGGGGCTGGGCCTCTCGGCTGAGGGACTGGGCACCGCCTTGGTGGTGATCTCGGTGGTGAACATGACCGTGGGCAACCTGATGGCCTTGGTGCAGACGTACACGAAACGCCTGCTGGCCTACTCGACCATCGCGCAGATGGGCTACATCATGCTGGCGGTGGGCGTGGGGTTGAGGCACGGCGCGGGTGAGGCGCTACAGGCAGGCTTCTTTATGATGGTAGCACATTCGATGATGAAGGGGCTGGCCTTTCTGAGCAAGGGCACTTTTCATTTCTACTGTGGTGTGACAGAGATAGACGAGTTGCCTGGGGTGGCGCGACGTCTGCCGCTGGCCTCGGCGTGCATGATCGTGGCGGTGGCCGGGCTGATCGGCGTGCCGCCGCTAGCCGGGTTTGCGGGCAAGTGGTTGGTGCTGGCCGAGGTGATCCGGGCAGGTGGGGGGCTGGCGCTGGCGGGCGCTATCTTTTTCGTGGCCAACGTGGTGCTGTCGTTGGGGTATTACCTACCGCTGGTGGCGAGGCTCTTTGCGCCCCTTGATACTGATGCGTCGCCCATTGCGCTATCGCGCTGGATGGCGGTTCCGCTGGTGTTGTTGGCGGCGCTGGTGCTGGCCATGGGCGCGCAACCCGAGCTGTGGCTGCGCCTGACAGCGGGGGTAGGGCCATACCTGCTGTCTTTGGCGAGGTAAGACTGGGCGAGATTAGGCGTCGGGGGGCAACCGGTGGGCGGTATGAGCGACCATATCGGCACGTCGAGGGATGGCAGGGCACGACATGCCGTGCCCCTACCGGGTTTGGCCTGTCGCGTCTTCCCCAAACGAGCGAGGTTTTGACGATGGAATGGAACGAACCATGAGAGCGTTGCTACTGAGTCCCCCGGTGGTCATGATCGCGTTCGTGCTGATGGTGACGGCCGTGTATCGGGCAGCGGGCGCGGTGCAAGCGCACAGCCCCGAGAGCCCTGGCAAGCACGAGCCTTATGCCTGTGGCGAGGACGCGGTGTTGCTTGAGGCACAACCGGCCTATCACACGTTTTTTCGACTGGCGCTAATGTTTGGCCTTCTCCATGTGGCCGCCTTGGTCTTGTCGACCCTGCCGGCCGAGATGAGCTCGCCGGCGCTGGCGGTGGCCTATGTGGCCGGCGTGGCGATCGGCGTGGCAGTTCTGACCAGTGGGAGGGCCTTTTGATGTCGGTCGAGACGTCTCGCGCGCCCGCCCCAAAGAGGGGAGCGCACCAACTGGTGGCTCGCGCGGTGCGCTGGGCCAGGGTCAAATCGCCGTGGTTGCTGCACTATAACAGCGGCGGGTGCAACGGCTGCGACATAGAGTTCCTGGACCTGCTGACGCCGCGCTATGATGTGGAACGTCTCGGCATCAAGGAGGCCTCGTCGCCGAGGCATGCCGATATACTGGTGTGTATGGGGCCGGTGACGCGCCAGTCGCGCCAGAGGCTGTTGCGCATCTATGAGCAGATCCCGGCGCCCAAGTGGGTGGTGGCGGTGGGGAGCTGCGCCTGCTCGGGGGGGATCTTTCAGGGGGCATTGAGCGTGCTGGGCGGGGTGGATCAGGTCGTGCCGGTGGATATGTACATTCCTGGGTGCCCGTGCCGGCCGGAGGCTATAGTGGATGGGTTGCTACGGCTCTTGGCGACGATTCCCGAGTGAGGCGACGATGATGCGTAGCCGCAAGCACGCTTTTCAAGCGCGCCCTGTAGCTGGGTTACGGCGCGCTGGCCTTGGCTTTCGCGTGGCTCACGGCGTGGCGGTCGCCCTTTTCGGCGCACGAGAAGACACTCTCGTGTGCCTACCGCAGAGCTCACCGGATGTCCATCTGTAGCCCGTCGGGGCTGCTGAACGCTGCGAGGCGGCTCAGCTCGCTGTGGATGTACCGGGACGATTGGTCCACCTGGAACGGTTTGATCTAGTCTAGAGGAGGAGAAACGCATGCAGCACAGCATTGGCAACTGGTCGGTGGCTTGCATCACGGTGGCGCTCTTGATTGGCGCGTTGGTGGTTCCCTTGGTTCAGAGCGGCTGATCGGCCATGGTAGACGAGGACGTGGTGTGCGCTCTCCGCGATGCGCTGGGCGATGCGCTTGGCGAGGTGCGGGCAGTTCAGATCGACGAAACCTGGCTCTCCCTCGAGATAGGCGGCTTGCTTGGGGCGGTGGATGTGCTGATGAACCGGTGCGGTGTTTGGCACCTCTCTACCATCACGGGCCTGGACGATGGCCAGGGCATCCGCCTGTTGTATCATTTCTGGCGTGGGCATGGCCTGACGCTTTGCGTATGGCTGCCTTACGAGGCGCCCACCGTGCCGACGCTGACTAGGCTGATCCCGGGCGCGGCGTTCTATGAGCGCGAGGTGGCCGAGATGTTGGGCGTGACGTTCGAGGGGCACCAGGGGTTGGAGCCGCTCTTGTTGCCGGAGGACTGGGACGCGGGACCGCCCCTGCGCCGCGAGAGGGCCGAGGAAGGTGATGATGCTGTCGCCGCCGATGCGGGAGGTGACTGACCATGGATCGCATGACCATACCTATCGGCCCGCAGCATCCAATGCTCAAGGAGCCGATGTCATTCCGCGTGACGGTGGAGGGCGAGCAGGTGCTGGACAGCACCATGCGCCTGGGTTATGTGCACCGTGGCATTGAAAAGCTCTGCGAAAGCCGCACCTACACGCAGGTGGTACATCTAGTCGAGCGGATCTGTGGCATCTGCTCGCATGTGCACACCACGACCTTTTGCGCCGCCGTGGAGGCATTGCTGGGGATCGAGGTGCCCAGGCGAGCATTGTACATACGGGCGCTGCTCTGCGAGCTGGAGCGGATCCACAGCCATCTGCTCTGGCTGGGCGTGCTGGCCAAGAATATAGGGTTCGATACGGTGTTCATGTATAGCTGGCGTGACCGTGAGATCGTGCTGGATATCATGGAGGAACTCTCGGGCGGCCGGGTCTCGCACGCCGTGAACGTGGTGGGGGGCGTGCGCATTGACCTGGATGCCGACCACGCGCGGAGCGTCGTGGAGCGCTTTGCCGTGCTGGAGGAGCAGGTGGGCAAGGCGCTGCTGCTTATCGAACATGAGCGGAGCTTGCGGGCGCGAACGCAGGGGATCGGCTACCTCTCGCCAGAGCAGGTGCGGCGCTATTGCGTGGTAGGGCCGGTGGCCCGAGCGTCGGGGGTGGATGTGGATATGCGCCGCGATGCCTCCCGTCCCCCATATGACGAGCTGGGCGTGAACGTGGCGCTGCATCACGCGGGCGACGTGTGGGCGCGCGCCCTGGTTCGCGTGCAAGAGATGCGCGAGAGCTTGAGACTGTGCCATCTCATCCTGCAAGAGCTGCCGGAGGGGCCGACCGCTGTTCGGGTAGGGCGACGCGTGCCCGCAGGTGAGGCTGTGACGCGGTCCGAGGCGCCACGAGGCGAGGTGTTCTACTATGTGCGGAGCGATGGGAGCGACACGCCCGCGCGGGTCAAGGTCCGCACGCCGACGCTGACGACCTTGATCACGCTGTCCGACCAGCTCCGCGGCGTGGCCCTGGCGGATGTGCCGGTAGTGCTTTCTGGTGTGGATCTGTGTATCGCCTGCGCCGATAGATAGCGACGATCGATGCGAACGCGTCAAGCGCAGGGGTTAGGAGGATGGGTGTGAGAGACGCGGGGGGGGCGTTGTTTGCCATCCTGGTGTTTCCAGGTTTGGCTTTTACATGCCTCTGCGCCTTGGCGTTCGAATGGCTGGATCGTGTGCTCATTGCGCGGATGCAGGGACGGGTGGGGCCGCCATGGTATCAGCCCCTTGCAGACCTGATCAAGCTGCTGGCCAAGGAGGACATCCTGCCGACGGGGACCAATCGCGTGGTGGCCGCGGTCCTGCCGGTGATGTCGCTGGCGGCGGTGCTGACCGCCGCGCTGTACGTGCCGGTAGCGGGGCATGTGGTCGCCTCGTTCGAAGGCGACCTGATCGTGGTGCTGTTTCTCCTGAGCTTGCCGGCGCTGGCCTATTTCATGGCGGGCTGGGTATCGGTGGGCGTGTACAGCGTGGTGGGCGGGAGCCGATCGCTGCTGCAGTATTTTAGCTATGAGGTGCCGTTTCTCATGGCCTTGGCCGCGCCGGCGATACTGGCGAATTCGTGGCAGATCTCGGCCATAGTGGCACACCAGCCCACCTGGGGAGTGTTTACCATGCCGCTGGGATTTGCTCTGGCTGTGGTGGGGCTGATTGGCAAACTCAAGCGCGACCCGTTCGATATCCCCAAGGCGTCCTCCGAGGTGGTGGCCGGGCCGCTGACCGAGTACAGCGGCCGCAAGCTAGCGTTGTGGCACCTTACGGTGGACGTGCAGACGGTGGTAGGCATCCTGTTGCTGGTGGACTTGTTCCTTGGTGGGCACACTAGCACCTTTGTGCCGGTATCCACGTGGGTGGCGCCGTGGCTTTTCGCGCTCAAGGCGCTGGCGATTCTGGTGTTCCTGGCAATGGCAAGCGTGTTGTATGCCCGCCTACGCATCGACCAGTTGGCGCATCTGGGCTGGCGCGTGTTGGCACCATTGGCGCTAGCCCAGATCCTGGCGGCGCTCTGGATGGTGGGGTGAGGATGGCTCGTTATCGCTCGCCGTTGCTGCTCGAGTTGGTTCGTACCCTGTTGAAAAGGCGCATCACCGTGCGCTATCCCTATGGTCCGCTCGAGCTGCCTGAGGGATATCGCGGCTTGGTAACGGCGGACCCGGATCTCTGCCGAGGCTGTGGGAGCTGCGTCCGCGACTGCCCGGCTAACGCGCTAGAACTGGAACACGGCGAGAGAGGCTCTTTTCGCCTGGTCCTTTATCCGGAGCGCTGCGCCTATTGCGGACAGTGTGAGACGAGTTGCCGCTTTGGGTCCATCCGCCTGACGAACGCCTTCAAGCCGGGCGCAGCGGCCAAGGAAGACCTGATCACGGTACTAGTGCGGCATGACGCGGACGAGCTCTAGCCCCCATCCCCTTGCCAGCATCAGCGGCATAGGCGATCTGACGCTCCATCAGCGAAACGGTGTGGGCATGCCCCCCAGACGGGCTCGCGACCAGCGAACTCGGTCCTCAATCGGGGCGTAATCTGGGGTGACCCGACCTACCAGGCATGAAAGCAGTAGACGCCGATTTTGGGCATGAGTGCACTCTCCTTCTCTGGAGATATTCTCAAATGCTGTGGCTGGGGCCATCTCAGGCGGCGATCCCTTCGCGTAACCGTTCCACTTACCGCTGACGTGCTTCGAGAGTGGGGATATGGACACCGCCCTGGAAACGCGCGCCGGTGATGGCAATTCGACCGCATTGGTTGGGTTCGCATGTAGGCTTCGGTAAGCGAATCCTCGCCCACACACACGAGCGAATGGATCAGGGACCGTATAGAATAACCGTTCTGCTGTCAACAGATCGTGTGCGTCCGATGGCTGTCTTCACGCG
>CAZTMY010000070.1:0-10548 GCA_964614895.1 uncultured Anaerolineales bacterium | reverse complement strand
GAATCTCGTGCGGCTGCTCACCGTGATCAAAGCGACGCCCTCCACCTATGATAAGGACCTACAGGAAGACAAAGAGCCTCTCTTTGATACGGTGGATACCCTGAGCCTTCTGCTGCCCATCGTCGCGGGCGTGGTCAGAACGCTCCGGCCGTGCCCTGAGGCCATGCGCGCTGCCCTAGAGGATGGGCTACTAGCCACTGACCTGGCCGACTATCTGGTCAAGCGAGGCATCCCGTTCCGGCAAGCGCACGAGCTGGTGGGGAAGGCGGTCCTGGCAGCCGAAAACGCTGGCGTGGGGCTGAGCGACTTGTCACTCATGGCGTATCAAGCGATCTCGCCCGCGTTCGCCGATGACCTCTACCAGGCGTTGGACATAGAGGCATCCGTGGAAGCGCGGAGCGTCACTGGAGGTACGTCCCGGAAGGCGGTCACTGCCCAGATCGCCCGTGCGCGCCAGCTTCTGTAGGCGATGCCGCGCTATCGTCTACATACCGATGCCGGCGATCTCGGCCCCGCAGTTGGCGCATCGCCCGTCTCTGAGATGTCGCGAGACGATCCGAAACCCCAAGCGAGCGATGATCTGTTCGCCGCATTGTGGGCAGTAGGTAGTCTCGCCTTCATCGCCGGGCAGATTGCCCACATAGACATAGTGCAGGCCCGCCTCGCGGCCGATGGCGCGAGCATGACGCAAGGTCGTCGCGGGTGTTGATGGCAGGTTCGTGAGTCGATAGGTAGGATGGAAGCGGCTCACGTGCCAGGGCGTGTCGGGACCAAGCTCCTTGGCGATAAAGGCTGCAATTTCGCCTAGCTCCTCGTCGGAGTCGTTCAGGGTGGGGATGACCAACGTCGTGATCTCTAGCCACACCCCTCGTTCCTTCAAGCTGATTAGACTATCCAGCACAGGCTGAAGGTGGGCGCCACATTGCTTGCGGTAGAAGGTGTCGGTGAAGGCCTTGAGGTCCACGTTGGCCGCATCAAGGAGCCGCTCGCCCTCACGCGGTGCCAGCAGATCGAGCGCCTCGTTCGTCATGTAGCCATTGGTGACATAGACGTTGAGCATGCCAGCCTCGTGCGCCAGCTTGGCGACGTCATAAGTATACTCGAAAAAGATGGTTGGCTCGGTGTAGGTGTAAGCGATGGCATCACAGCGGTAGCGCCGCGCCGCGTCCACAACATCCTGTGCGCTGACCGGCCGACCCTCGATGATGTGATGGTCGCGCGGCAGTTGCGAGATGCTATAGTTCTGACAGAAGCTGCAACGAAAGTTGCAGCCGACTGTAGCGATCGAGAACGCTTGGCTGCCTGGTCGCACGTGGAAGAGTGGCTTCTTCTCGATGGGATCGACGGCCTGCGAGATCAGCTTGCCGTACACCAGGCTGTACAGGACCCCATCGCGATTTTCCCGCACTTGGCAGATGCCGCGTTCTCCATCACGTATCCGGCAACGATGGGCACAGAGATTGCAGCGAACGGCCTTCGCTTCCAGATTCTCATAGAGCATGGCCTCGTGCATGGGACACCTCCCACTGCAGTATACGCTAGTCCTCCGGCCAGGGGATTACGCAGATAAAGCGGAGCATACCGTCCCCCTTGTTTTTGAAGCAGTGCGGCTCGTCCGGCGCCGTGTAGACGCACATGCCGGGATAGAGCCCCACCGTGCCATCGGAGCCCTGCACTTGCCCCTCGCCTTCTAGCACGTACACCTCATGCTCCCAGGGATGCGCGTGGTGAGCGGTTGCGCAGCCCGGATCGACCTCGATGATGCGCATGGCATAGTTCGGGGCACCCACATTTTTCCCAACTACCCAGCGGATACGAACGCCAGGTAGCCCTTCGGCTGGCTCGGCAGGGACGGTGTCACTGGGGAATGCTCTCACGTCAGTTCGCTCCTTCACCTGAATCTAGATCGTCGTCCTGATCACAAAGACTACGCAAAAGCGCCAGATTACGAATGTCCTCTAACATGTCCTCGCCCTTGGGCGTCTCCAGGATCATCGGCACTTCCTGCAACGCTGGATCGTTCACGAGGCGCCTGAACCCATCGAGTCCTACGTGCCCCTCGCCGATATGCGTGTGACGATCAACGCGACTGCCTCGTTCGAGAAGGCTATCGTTCAGATGCAGACACCCGACACGCTCGATCCCCAGGAGCTCGTCCACGGCGGCCCAGAAGGCCTTATAGGCCTCGGCGCCCGCCAGTGCATAGCCCGCCGCGACCGCATGCGCCGTGTCGATGCAGACGCCCAACCGTTTGGGCCAGCCCGCACCCTCGATGATCCGCGCCAGATGCTCCAGTTGATGTCCCAAGGTTGTCCCTTGGCCAGCAGTGTTCTCCAGTAGAAGCTGCACGTCGGCGTCGGTCTCTTCAAAGGCTCTACGGACGGCCTCGACGACGCGCGACAGGCCCGCCTTCTCTCCGGATCCCGTATGTGCGCCTGGGTGCAGCACATAGGCCTCGATGCCCAGACGACGGCAGCGGGCGAGATCATCTATCAGCGTTGCCAGCGAACGCCGCCAAAGCCCCTGCTTGGGGGAGGCAAGGTTGATGAGGTAGGCGCCATGCGCCACGATGGGCGCGATGCCCGTCGCTTCGCGCGCCGCCCGGAAGGCAAGCACGTCCTCCTGCTCCAATGGTGGCGCTTTCCAACGGGTTGGTGAACGCAGGAAAAGCTGGATGGTATCGCAACCGATACTGTTACCGCGGAACAACGCCTGATCCAGCCCCCCGGCAATCGACATATGGGCGCCAAAGCGTGGCATACGCGCTTATCCCTTTCTCACTGCGATTCTAGGGTGGCTGTCGAGTGATGTCAAAGCCATGCAGGGTGATATCGCTCGCAGCCACACAGGACTGTTGACCGCCCTCGGTAGCTGCGGTAGAATCGCGCAAGTAGTGTTGGGCTCTCTGTGCAAGGGGATCCGATGCCTGCTGCTCGCAAGCGCTTGCTTCTCATCATCAGTTTGCTGGCCTGCCTGACCGTGGGCTTTGGCCCACCGACGCTCACGGATGGGGATATCCCCTCACGGACCCTGACGCCGCAGCAGCTCCGGGCCATGCAACAGGTGTCCACAGTGCCCGCCATCTCTGCGGAATCGGCTATTCTCGTGAACGTGAACAGCCGTGAGATACTCTATCAGAAGAATGCTCACGAGCGGCGAGCTCCAGCCAGCTTGACCAAGCTGGCCACGGCGCTCGTCGCGCTGCAGCGGGGCAACCTCGAGGCCAAGTATGCCGTCTGGCCGGTGGATCTCGCCGCTACCACGTCTGCGGGCTTGCATAATGGTGAACACCTGAGCGTCTTGGAGCTCTTACACATCATGCTAATCCCATCTGATAACGCGGCGGCGAACTGTATCGCCCGCAACATGGCTGGCAACGTGGCTACGTTTGTGGGATGGATGAATGAGCTAGCTGGGAGCCTGGGACTGGAGGACACGCACTTTGCCAATGCGCACGGACTGGATCACCCGGAGCTCTATTCTACCGCGTATGACATGGCCATCCTGGCTCTGTATGCCATGCAGGATGATCGCATCGCCGACATTGTTGCATATGATCAGAAAGTGATGGCTCGGCATTGGCTCATCAACACCAACAAGCTCCTTACAACCTACCCCGGCACGGTAGGCGTAAAGACAGGGACCACCGACAACGCCGGCGAGTGCCTCATCGCCATGGTCAGGCGCCCCCAGGGCACTGTGATGAGCGTCGTGATGGGCTCACAGGATCGTTTCCTTGATTCCGTCTTGCTGCTGGATTACTATTATGCGAACTATGCTGAGATTACCATCTCTGTGCCCAACACACCACTGAACCGTTTCCAGGATGATGACGGCATCTGGCGGAGCCTACGCATCGAGAAGCCCGTGACGCTTCTCGTGCGCCCTTGGCAGACCGGCACTGTCTCTATCTACCGACGCATCGACGACACCCGCGGCAGGCTCCCATCGGGCACGGCTGTCGGGACGCTCGAGATCAGCATTGCCGGGCAGGTTGTGCGTAGCGAGCCTCTCTATGTCCGCTGACTCGCAGACGCCCTCTGGGGAGCGCCTCCAGAAGGTGTTGGCGCACGCCGGGATAGCATCGCGGCGGCGCTGCGAGGAGATCATCGAGGCGGGACGCGTTCGCGTGAACGGTTGGATAGTGACGACGCTGGGTACCCGCGTTGATCCAACCCGCGATCGCATCGAGGTGGACGGAAGACCCGTTCATGCGGCTCCCACCCTCTACTATGCCCTCTACAAACCGACGGGGGTGATCTCGACGGTGCGCGATCCCCACGGGCGCCCCACGGCACGCGCGCTGGTACCAACGCACGAGCGCGTCTATCCGGTGGGGCGGCTAGATCGCGACAGTGAGGGACTGCTGCTATTCACCAACGATGGCGCTCTCGCTCAGCGGCTGATGCATCCTCGCTACGAGCACGAGAAGCAATACTATACGCTGGTTTCTGGCATACCGACGGGCCAGACGCTGGCTACTCTGCAAAGGGGCGTTGTCTTGCCTGGCGAGGACCGTCCCATGAGGGCACAGGCTCAGCGGCTTCCTGCGACCTGGCACTGGCAGGGACATCGCGCGCCCAAGGGTTCGTGCTGGCTCAGTATCGTCCTGCGCGAGGGCCGCAAGCGTGAGATCCGTCGGCTACTGCGAGCGGCTGGGCACGAGGTGCAGCGACTCGTTCGGGTGCGTATTGGCACGCTGCTCCTAGGCGATTTGGAGCCTGACCAGGGACGTTGGTTAGCAGATGAAGAGATCGCTGCACTGCGCCAGGCGACGGGTTTGAACTCAGGAAGGATATAGCGTTGCAACGGATCACCATCGCCATCGACGGGCCGGCAGCTTCGGGCAAGAGCACCGTGGGGGAGCGTCTGGCTCGGCAGTTGGGCTATATCTACCTGGATACCGGCGTCATGTACCGCGCGGTCGCGTGGGCGGCACTGGACCGCGGCATACTCATCGATGATGAGGAGGCGGTCACCAACCTAGCAGAAAGCCTTGAGATCCAGGTGCTACATCCCACTGTCAACGACGGCCGTCACTCAACCGTGTTGGCCGATGGGGTGGACATCACCTGGGAGATCCGTTCACCCGAGGTGAACCGAGGAGTCAGCCCCGTGTCGGCCTACCCTGGCGTGCGCCGCGCCCTCATGGCCAGGCAACGTGCCATCGGCAAGAAGGGGGGGGTGGTGATGGTAGGCCGCGACATCGGCACGGTAGTACTGCCTGACGCTGAGATCAAAGTCTATCTCGATGCCTCGCTGCAGGAACGTGCCAGGCGCCGCCATCTCGAAGATCGACGCCGAGGGAAGGAGAGCAACCTGGCAGACGTCATGGCGGAGCTCGAGCGTCGGGATCAGATCGACAGCACACGCGCCGTAGCACCATTGCGCCCCGCGGATGACGCCGTCATCCTCGATAGCACCAACATGACCGCTAGCCAGGTCGTTGACCGCATCCTTAGACTGGTGCGTCAGAAGACCGACGCGCTCGCCGAGACGCCATGAACCTGGGAGGCCGTGTGCTCAGCGTCGATCCGGGAAGCTTGGCCGACGAGATCGGCATCGAGTCCGGCGACCTGATCCGCTCGGTCAACGGACACCTTCTGCGTGATGTCATCGACTTTCGCTTCTACTCGGCCAACGAGCTAGTGATACTGGAAGTCCTTCGGGACGATGTGCCTCATCAGGTTGAGGTGGAGCGCGATCTGACAGAGCCCTGGGGGATCACGTTCGCTGAGCCGACGTTCGATGGCATGCGTGAATGCAACAACCACTGCCCCTTTTGCTTTGTCCAGCAAATGCCATCCGGCTTGCGGCCCTCGCTCTATCTCCAGGACGATGACTATCGCTATTCGTTTCTATATGGTAACTATGTGACGCTCACCAATCTGGACAAAGCCGATTGGACCCGCCTCGCGGAGCAACGGCTATCTCCCCTGTACGTCTCGGTGCATGCCGCGGATCCGACGGTGCGCCGGCGGATGCTCGGGAACGGTCGAGCCCCAGACGTACGTGACCAACTAGCGAGGCTCGGTGATCTGGGCATTCAGGTTCATACGCAGGTCGTCGTCTGCCCAGGGATGAACGACGGCGTTATCCTGCGAGATACCATTGACGAGATGGCTGCCCTGTATCCGACCGTCCTCAGTCTCGCCATTGTTCCGGTGGGCCTCACCAAGTACCACAATTGCCGTATTCGACCGTTGACCCACGACGATGCACGCGCGATCCTTGAAATAGCGCGTGCGTTCTGGTCAAGCCGGGCAATGGGCATGCGCAACACATGGCTATATCCGTCAGACGAGATCTACTTGCTGGCGGAGCACTCTATCCCACCAGCGAGCTTTTACCAGGAGGATGCCCAGTACGAGAACGGCGTCGGCATGGTCCGCGATCTCCTAGATGATTGGCACAAAAGCGCCCACGTGGCGACACCTGGTAGGGTAGCTTGTGAGGGAATGACCTGGGTCTGTGGCACGCTCATCGCCCCTGTGCTGACCTCCATCGCGGAGGACTTTCGGCAGCGATTCGACTGCCGGATCGATCTCCTGCCCGTTCCCAACACCGCCCTCGGCGAAACGGTTACCGTCTCTGGTCTACTGTTCGGTCAAGATGTACTGGCCGCTTTGGCGGGAAGCGCCAAGCAACCGGTCACCGTTCTGCCACGGAGCATGTTCGACCAGACGGGTACCCGAACGCTGGACGGCCTCACGAGATCGGAGATTGAGGCCGCAGCAGGCACCCGGGTCATCCTGGCGCGGGTTGTTTCCGAGGTGATAGACCAACTCGTTCATAGAGATCGCGGTAGAGCTGGGTAGCGCGCCAGCTACCGCGTATGTGGACAGGACCTGCATGGGGCCTATAATGAGCTTACCAGAGCAGAGTCCGGGGGAGGGCATGGCATGGCAGAGATTCGCTTGGAGAATGTAACCGTCACGTTTGTTCCACACAAAGGGCCCAAGCTCCTTTCCAGCAAAGGCGTTCGCAACTACATGAACGACTTTGCTGACCAGGACTTTGTGGCGCGAATCCGAGAGGCGGAACGCGAGCAGGAACATCTACGCGGTGACGGCAAGGTGGTCGCCCTCGACGCGGTCGATCTCACCGTGCCGGACGGCAAGACTGTAGCCATCGTCGGACCATCCGGTTGCGGCAAGAGCACGCTTTTGCGTGTGGTGGCCGGCCTGCACGCCCCAGACGAGGGCACGGTTTACTTTGATGATCAGGACATGACCGAGATCAAACCCAAGGATCGCGGCATTGGAATGGTGTTCCAGAGCTACGCCCTGTATCCCCACATGAAGGGAGAAGGGAATCTCGGCTTTTTCTTCAAGGTGCGCAACCGCCCCGACGAGGAGATGAAGGAACGCATTCGCATCACCTCCGAGATCATGGGGATCGGCTTTGACCAGCTCCTGTCTCGCAAGCCAGGCAACCTATCGGGTGGGCAACAGCAACGTGTCGCCATCGGACGTTGCATCGTTCGCGATCCCAGCATCTTTCTCTTTGATGAGCCGCTCTCGAACCTAGATGCCAAGCTGCGCTCGTCCACACGCGTGGAAATTCGCCGGTTGCTGCAGCGTTTTGCCATCACATCCATCTATGTCACCCACGACCAGGTTGAGGCCATCACTCTGGCCGATACGATCGCTGTGATGAAGGAAGGCAAGATCGAGCAGATTGGCACCTATGACCAGATCACCAAGGCCCCCAAGACTGCCTTTGTGGCCGGCTTTCTCGGTATGCCAGCTATGAACCTCATGCGGGACTGGGTAGTTACCTCAGATGGAAAGCTTCAAAGCGCCTACGGCACAATTACCATCCCAGCCGCCTACCGCGACAAGCTAAAGCCAGAGCAGAAGGTGATCTTGGGATTCCATGCCAATGACGCTCGCATCGTTGCCAAGGGGGATGCGCCGGACTGGACTGGCCCCAAATTGGAGGCCGAGGTACTGAATACCGAACCCAACTTTGCCCGGCACTATCAGATCGTCAACGTCCAGACTGCCGATCTGATCTTTGGCGTGCAGGCTCCGATGGACCTGAGGGCCAACACTGGCTGGGACGTCGAGGTGCTCATTGCTGAAGAAGCAGCCCATCTCTTCGATCAGGAATCCGATCAGAGGATCTTGCCCGATTAGCCTGGCTACTCTCACAGCTTCAGCACACGGGGGAGGCGATCGGTCGCCTCCCCCGTAGGCATGCCTCCATGATCGAGCGGCTTAGGTCGCAGCAAGAGAGGCTTTGTCCTCAGCAGCCGCCACCGCCATGCCTCGTTGATCGTCCACCCCATAGAGCAGAATCCCGCCGAGGACAAAGAGCGTCACCAAGGCCAGGATGGCATAGCGACTGGATCCCATGGCCGCTCCCACGAATCCAAACAACGCTGGTCCAACGATGCCCGAGAACTTGCTGCTGATATCATAGAAGCCAAAGAACTCGGCCGAGCGACTTTTGGGGCTCATGGCGCCAAAGAGCGACCTACTCAGTGCCTGACTTCCTCCCTGGACAGTCGCCACAGCAAAGGCCAGCGCCCAGAAGTGGAGCGTGCTCGTCACAAAGTAGCCAACAATAGCGATGCAACCATAGATCGCCAATGCCAGCAGGATGGAGCGCTTGGTACCGAATCGCTTTGCCAACCACCCAAAGAGGAAAGCGAACGGCGCAGCCACGAACTGCACCATCAGGATGGCGCCAATCAGATGCTCGTTGGGGATCCCTAGCTCTGCGCCGTAGATGGCTGCCATGGTGATGATCGTGCCTATGCCGTCGTTGTAGAGCCAGTACGCAATCAGGAACTTGAGCAGCTCGCGATACTGACGGATATGCTGAAAAGTGTACCGAAGCCGGCTGAAGGCGATCCGGAGATAGCGCCTCGAATCATTTGGCTGGCTCGTGGCGGCCGGCTCGGGGACGTGCCGAAACAAAGGTATGGAGAACAGGGCCCACCAGAGCGCGACGCTGACGAACGAGATTCGTGTAGCCACCGTGGCATCCGCAAAGCCAAAGGTTGTGGGATAAAGGATCCACGCAAGGTTGATGGCGAGCAGGACACCGCCTCCGATGTATCCCCAGGCATAGCCCGCCGATGAGACCTGATCGATCTCGTCAGGCTTGGCCACGTGGGGCAGCAGAGCATCGTAAAAGACGTTGGCGCCCGAAAAGCCTATCCGACCCAAAACGTATAGGAGGGATGCTAGCAGCCAATCCCCCGTGCTCACGAGATAGAGCAATGCCGTCGCCAGCACGCCCGCGCCGGCAAAGAAACTGAGCATGCGTTTCTTGGTGCCCGTGTGGTCCGCGATGGCTCCCAGAATGGGCGCCGCGAACGCCACCAAGAGCATTGCGATGCTATTGGTATAGCCCCAATAGCTCGTGGCTCGAGCGGGCGGCAAATTTGCTCCTGCCACCGTGCTGTAGAACGTTGGCAGGACCACCGCCATGATGGTCGTGGCAAATGCCGAGTTGGCCCAGTCATACAAACACCACGCCCTCACTACGCGGCGGTAAGCGCGGTCTGCGATCTCGGGCATTGGCCGATCCTTCCAAAGCAGTTCGTGGCGACGCCGATGCTAGCAAACTGAACCAACGGCTATCATTGTAGCTCTCATCGCCTCGAGAGCTAACGGAACGGCACGTGCAGCGGACGCCCCATGGCGCCCAAGGCTGCCTCGTGGAGCACCTCACCCAAAGTGGGATGCGGATGGATGGTGTGTGCGATCTCTGCCAACGTAGCCTCGAGATTTATGGCTATTGTGCCTTCAAGAATCAGATCGCTGGCGTGTGGACCAACGATATGCACGCCCAGGATAGCTTGCGTCTCTTTGTCAGCCACGATCTTGGCCATGCCATCCATTTGCCCAATGGCAGCAGCCTTGCCGTTGGGGCGGAAGGCGAAAGAGCCCGTGATCACCTCATGGCCCCCAGCCACAGCCTCCTCCTCTGACATCCCCACGCTGGCGGCCTCTGGCTCGGAGAAGATGCACGATGGCACAGCGTAATAGTCCATGGCCGCGGTGTGGCCGAGGGCATCCTCAGCGGCGACGACGCCCTGATGCATGGCCACGTGAGCCAACATGGGACCGTCAGCAGCGACATCGCCAATGGCGTACACGTGAGGGACGGCGGTACGCATGCGCGTGTCCACCGCGATGCCCTTGCGGCTCGGATGCAGGCCTAATACCTCCAAGCCAATGCCCTCGACGTTAGGAACGCGGCCGATAGCCGATAACACCAGTTCGGCCTCAATTTGCTCCTCAGCCTCGCCTTCCTGTACCGTGATCCTGCAGCCTGTCTCGCCCTGCTCAACGCGCACGACGCGGGTACCCGTGCGCACGTCTACGCCGCGTCGCTTGAGCCGCCGCGCCAGCTCCTCGCCGATGGACGCATCCATCAGTGGCGCAAGGCGAGGGAGCATCTCCACCAGCGTCACCTGAACGCCAAAGCTCTGGAACAGCGAGCCGTACTCGATGCCAATGGCGCCGCCCCCGATGATGCAGATGCTGCTCGGTAACTTTGGTAACGTCATGGCCCCCCAGTGATCGATGA
>CAZTMY010000069.1:0-10562 GCA_964614895.1 uncultured Anaerolineales bacterium | reverse complement strand
GGCGGGCACGTCGGATCAGCCCGTGGCCGAGGAAGCCGCGCTGGTGCTGCGCGAGATGGGCTGCGCCGTTACCACCGCCCACGACGTAGGCGTAGCCGGCCTACACCGCCTGTTCGAACCCTTGCGCCGCCTCCTCGGGGAAGCACAAGTAGACGTCATCATTGTCGCCGCCGGCATGGACGGTGCCTTGCCTTCGGTCGTCTCCGGCCTCGTGGACGTACCGGTCATCGGCCTGCCCACCTCCGTCGGCTATGGATTTGGTGGTCAGGGCGAGGCCGCCCTGCTCGCCATGCTACAATCCTGTTCCCCTGGCCTTTCGGTCGGCAACATAGACAACGGCGTTGGCGCCGCCGCCGTGGCCGGCCTCATCGCCATACGATGTGCACACGCCAGGAACGAGTCCGCAAGCCGCGAGCCTTGCCCATGAGCACCAACAGCACGCCCACGCGCATCGTAGAGATCACCTGTAACATAGACGACATGACCGGCGAGGCCCTCGGCAGCATGATCGATCTCCTGCTCGAGGCCGGCGCCTTGGACGCATGGTTCGTGCCCATCTATATGAAGCAGAACCGCCCTGGCGTCACGCTGTCGGCCCTGTGCGCGGTTGAGGACACCGAGCCGCTCTGCGACCTATTGCTGGAGCACACCACCACGCTAGGAGTACGTTGGAAGGTCCTGGAACGCAAGGTTGCCCAGCGCGAGGAGATGTCGGTCAACACGGCGTGGGGTTCGGTGCGCTGCAAGATCAAACGCCTGCCAGGCCAACCACCTCGCGCCAAGCCCGAGTACCAAGATTGCCTCGCCCTGGCCCGCGCAAACGGCCTCCCCTGGCAAACTGTCCACGATGCAGCCCTTCATGCCGCCTTCATAGCCCTGTCACGATCCGAGGAGTAGCCTGATGGCCGATACATCCGCACTAGGGGCATCTCTGGAACACAAAGATATCCGCCTGGGCCGCTATCAAGCCGCCTATGATGCTGCCATCGCGCAACTGACCGCCGAGGATATCAACGCGCGCATCTGGGGCCGCGATAGCTCGCTATGGACCGAGCAGGAGCGCGCCGCCCAAGAGGTCGAACAGCGCCTCGGCTGGCTCGATCTGCCTAGCACCATGCCCCTGGAAATCGCCCGACTCCATGCCCTGGCGCTAGAGCTTGAGGCCCTCAATTACACCCACGTCACACTCCTGGGGATGGGCGGCAGCAGCCTAGCCCCCGAGGTCCTGGCGCGCGTCATCGGCACGACGTCCGGTGGCCTAGAGCTCCACGTCCTGGATAGCACCGTCCCTGCCCAAGTCGCCGCCACGGCGGATCTCGTGCATCCCAAGCAGACACTTTACATCGTGGCCAGCAAGTCCGGCACCACAGCCGAGACGTTGGCGCTGTATGCGTGCTTTCGCAAGCGTGTGATGGACGAGGTCGGCCCCAACGACTGGGTCGGGCACTTTGTCGCCATCACCGACCCTGGCACGCCCTTGCAGGAACTCGCGCAGAGGGAAGGCTTTCGCGCTTGCTACCTGAACCCGCCCGATATCGGCGGGCGTTTCTCGGCCCTGTCGCTCTTTGGGCTCGTACCGGCCGCGTTGATGGGAATCGACCTCGACGAGCTCTTGCAACGCGCTCACGACATGGCGGTCCAGTGCCGGATTACCGCCGACTCGCGGCTGCATCCGGGCCTCCAGCTTGGCGCTATTATGGGCGCTCTCGCCACCCATGAGCTGGCCCCCCGCGACAAGCTCACCCTGGTGACATCGCCAGCGCTGGCACCCTTTGGCGCGTGGGCCGAGCAACTCCTCGCTGAGAGCACCGGCAAGGCCGGCGTTGGCATCCTGCCCGTTGAAGGCGAGTCAGTGGACCTGCTTCGCGAGCACTACCGCGACGATCGTCTCTGCATCTACCTGCGCCTCGATGAGGGCGAGAACGACGACACCGACGCCCTGACCGATGCCTTGGCCCAAGACGGGCACCCGGTCGTGACATTGCGCCTGCGCGATCCGTACGATGTCGGCGGCGAGTTCTTCCGCTGGGAGTTCGCCACAGCCGTCGCCGGCGCCATGATGGGCATCAATCCCTTCAACCAGCCCAACGTCGAGGCCGCCAAGGTCCAGGCTCGCAGCTCGCTGCAGGCCTATCAAGAGAGCGGGAGCCTGCCCGAGCCTACCATCTCTGCCAAAGAGCCGCCGTTGGCCGCCTATGGCATGGACGACGCGCCGGACAGCATCGCGGCCTGCCTAGGCAAGCTCCTGGCCTCCCGCAACGAGCGCAGCTACCTGGCTATCATGGCCTACATTGAGCGCAATGCCGAGTCGGCCTCCGCACTTCAAGAACTCCGCCGTGTGGTTACCGAAGCGCTGGACATGCCGGTCACGTTGGGCTACGGGCCCCGGTTTTTGCACAGCACCGGTCAACTGCACAAGGGCGGACCGCCCACCGGGTTGTTTCTGCAAATCACGTGTGACGACGCCCAGGATATGCCCATTCCCGGCAAAGCCTATTCCCTGGGCACCCTCAAGCGTGCCCAGGCCATCGGGGATCTGAATGCCCTGCGCCAGGCGGGTCGTGACGTGCTCGGGATCCACATGCAGGGAGACCCCACTGAAGGCCTGGCCGAGATCGCGCGTGCGTTGCGCGAGGCCGTGGGTTAGAGGAGACAGGGAAACGCCGCCATGCCGCGCACACTGTTCCTCATGCGTCATGCCAAATCGAGCTGGAAACAGAGCGATTTGCCCGACCACGACCGTCCCCTCAATCGTCGGGGCAAGCGCGATGCGCGCGCCGTGGCAGAGACCATGCGTGAACTCGGACTCGTCCCCGATTGCGTCGTGACGTCCACCGCCCGACGCGCACGCAGCACCGCCAAGCGCGTCCTGCACGCTTACAACCATGATCTGATCCTCATGGAGGACGCCAGACTGTACGAGGGCTTGCCAGGCGCCTATCTTCGTATCATGCAAGAGCTCCCGGTGGAAGCCCACACCGCACTGATTATCGGCCATAATCCTGCTATCAGCGACTTTTGCACGCTCATCGCGGACTGCCAAGTCCACCTTCGCACGGCCGACGCCGTGCAGATCGAGCTGCCCATCGCAGACTGGGCCGACTATCGCATCGAGCGAGACGAGGGACACATAGTGCGCGTCATCTCACGCCGTGACGTGACCAAAGCCGCAAAGGGTGAGCCCGCCTAGCTGGACAACCAAGACGCCTCAGGCTATAATGAGGTACAGTGTTTCAGAAACTAGGGACGTTCGGAGGAGACTCTATGGGTAGCGTCAAGAAAAAGCGCCGGAAAAAGATCGCCAAGCACAAGTACCGCAAGATGCGTCGGTTGCAGCGTTGGCAGCGCCGTCACTAGCCTAGGGAAGCACCCCCGGGGGCATGATAGGTCGCACCCTACCAACCTGGGAATGACGTTGCAGGCGCCCATCGAGGGTGTCCGTCAAGCAAAACGTAGCGAGAGGCCCGATCGGGCCTCTCGCTTTGCATTCAGGTTCGGTCACGTCGGGCAGGCTTACCGAACCCGCATAAAGGTCTCGTACAGCGCCATCAAATTCTCGGACGGGATGCTCGCCTGGACGTTGTGAACGGTGTTAAAGACGTATCCCCCGCCCTGCCGCCATATCTCCACCAGCTCAGTCACCTGTTCGGCGACCTCCTCTGGCGTCCCAAAGGGCAACACGCCTTGCGTATCCACACCGCCACCCCAGAACACCAGCTTGTCCCCCCACCGACGCTTGAGCTCGCGGGGATCCATCCCCGCGGCGCTGATCTGCACCGGGTTGACGATATCGACGCCCGCCTCCACAAAGTCATCGTACAGCGCTACCATCGAGCCGCAGCTATGGTAGAAAGTCTTCCAGGACGTGTGGGCATGAATCCAGTCGTTGACACGCTTGTGCAAAGGCATGTAGAGGCGACGGTAGAGCTTGGGCGAGATGAATGGCCCGTATTGCGCGCCGAAATCCGTCCCGCTGATCATCAGAGCCACGATCCGATCCCCATAGGCCTCGTACAGTAGAGGCAAGTTCTTCATGGCGATATCACACTGGAGCCCGAGCGCCTCCTCGACGAAATCGGGATACAGCGCCGCGGCCATGTACCACTCTTCCACGGAGCGAATGCCCACCGGATGCGGGGCGTGTGTCGCTGGCACGAGGGCGATATCCCCAAAACTCGCCCCAGGAAGAGATGCCACGATGGCATAGGGCGTGTTCTCCCACAGATCACGTCCCCGCTCTTCCAGCAGGCGCAGCTCCTCATCCGTCAGCACGTGGGCCATGTCGGCCACCCAAGCCTCCGGGTCCAAGTCTTCCGGCTCAAACGGTTCCTGGCGCTCGATGGCATCGTGGTAAAAGCCCCCAGCCGGCATGCGCCCCGAGGGCGCGTGCCGCTTGTCGCCCTCGGGATACTGGTACAGGCTGCCATCTGGATTCAGCTCTGTGTTGAACTTGCCCGGCACCAGCACCGGCGTCCCATCGAACAGCGTAAAAGGCTTCCAGTCCCGCGCCGGGAACCCAAAGAAGGTGCCGTCGCCCTCCAGGCCGATCACATCAACCCCCAGGGCCTCGCGAACGTCATCCTCCACCTGGCCCAGCATCTGGAACGGCTCGTACACCTTGACGGGGTGCTCCTCCAACCCCAACCCAGCGCGCAACTGCGCCAGCGCCGAGGCCGCGATCCCCGTTACGCCCGTCGCTCCCAGATCCAACGGCACGCGATCCGGCTCCTCGTGGTTCAGCGCCTTGCGAACGCGCTCGCGGCTATCGCTCATCTCGCCTTCTCCTTTCCATGCCGATCACGCCCGAACAGCCATTATTGACAAAGCCTGGGATGTTTGCCTATCATCCGCAAATGCTGCAATGCTCCTGGTCTCCCATCGGAGGTAGGCTCTACTTGTGCCAGCCCTCTACTACCTACAGGCCGTGACCCTCGGGTTCTCGGCCGCTGCCATGCCGGGGCCGTTCCAGGCCTTTCTCATCGAGACCGCCGCGAGACGTGGTCACCGCGCGGCCGCCCTTGCCGCCCTGGCGCCACTCCTAAGCGACGGTCCCATCATCCTCGTCGCGACGCTGTTGCTCTCGCGCCTACCGGCCTGGTGCCTGCCTCTGTTGCGCATTGTGGGCGGCGCGTATGTACTCTACTTGGGATTGGCCGCCTACCGGGCTTGGCGGACTGAATTGAGCAACGTTGACGCTAGCCAACCCTCACAACTCTCACAGGCCAGCGCCATCCAGGCAGCCACCATCAACCTGCTAAACCCGGGAGTCTATCTCTACTGGGGCACCGTTTCCGGGCCTCTCCTGATAGAGGGCTGGCAACACCATCCAGCGTCTGGCCTCGCGTTCCTGGCCCTCTTCTACGGGGTGATGCTGCTGGCGTCGCAAGCCTTGGTGCTAGGCGTAGCGAAACTGGCCAGCGCCAGTGGCCGGATCACGCGCGCCATCCAGGCGCTCTCCGTCCTTCTGATGTTCGTCTTTGCTGGCATCTACCTGTGGCAGGGCGTAACCGCGCTCTTGCCCTAGAGCGTACTCACACCGGCTGTAACCATGCGCTCGCCGCCCAGTATGTGTAGCCACCGAGAGTGACCTGCCTCCAATGGTAGCCGCTCCCCCACGCCGTGGCCCCCGTTGGCTGCAAGATCGTCCCATAGGGCACTACCCGGTAGATCCTGTACCACAGCCCCGGTCCAGCCCGCAACCTCAAGCCCAGCCCCGCCGTCACCATGAGCCCTGATTGCGCCGGCGGGCTCCCCCCGCCACCGCTGGCGAGATAGACCGTCGCGCAAAAGCCCTCGTACCAGTGCCCCCAGCGCCACACGCGCACCCATCGCCAGGCGATCCCCTGGTTCCAAATAACGCTGGTGGAGGGGTACACCGTCTCGCCGCGGTACATGGTAAAGATGATCGGTGCGTTCAAGCTCGCGCTTTCGCGCAGCCGCAGCCCTGACCAGGCCGTCACGTACGTGGGCGATCCCCAGATGGGCGGGGCCATCGCCTCGGCTGGCGGAGCGGCCAGTGCCACGGAGGGCGTTGACAACATCCCCACCAGCAACGCCATGCACAGCAGAACACCCAGCCAGCTATGTCTCTTGGCCATCGCATCCTCCTAACTGCAACCGCTGTAGCTGCGTCCTGGGATGCATGGACTATGAGAATGTCGGACGCACCTTTGCCTTCCGTCTCTAGCGTACCACGGGTAGGGTTGTGTCGTCAACAGTCATACGGAATGGTCCTTTGGCCTGCGACGCCTCCGGAATCCCTCGCGCGGTTCCTTGACCCCTCGCATGTGCCCGGCTATCATCGGCCTAGATATGCATGATCGAACTATGGGAGGAACAGGCATGCCCAAGATGCCCACTAATCTGCGTGCCGTTTGCAAAGAACATCCAAGCCAGACCTTTGACCTGATCTTGCGCGTCGATGGCGATGTCAAGCAGCACGGCGAGACGTTACGAGGCTCCGGGGTACGGGTCCGCCGCCAGTTCGGCCTCACCAACTCGATGAGCATCCGTTGCACCGGCGAGGAGGCCCTGGCCCTCTCACGCAAGCACTGGGTCAAGAGCATCGAAATCGACGGCCCCGTCAAAGCCCTCGGGAGGTAGCGCGTGCAGCAGGACCACCCCAAACTAAGCCGGCGCCTCTTGCGCTCGCTGGACGCTGTCCAAGACCCATCGGAAGAGCTAGCACTCATTGTCCGCTATGCCAGCCGTCAGAGAGTCATGCGCCACGGGGGACCCCTGCGCGGCGTTCGTCAGGGCTACCGCTATCACCTGCGGCCCTTTGTGCACATGCATGCCACCGTTGAGGGGATCAAGGCCCTGGAGTCGGATCCCGAGATTACCCAGATTTACCCAGACCTGCCCGTCCAAGCCTACCTCGATGCATCGTTGCCCCATATCCGCGTGCCGATGCTCTGGCAAGAGCACCTCACCGGCCAAGGCATCCGCATCGCCGTCGTTGATAGCGGCATCGACTTTGATCACCCCGATTTCGCTGGCCGCATCATGGAGGCCGCCGATTTCACGGGTACAGGCCCTGGCGATCGTCATGGACACGGCACCCACTGCGCCGGCATCTTGGCTGGCTCTGGCGCTATGAGTGATGGCCACTATCGCGGCGTCGCCCCTGATGCCGAGCTCTATATCGCCAAGGTGCTCCGCGGTGATGGCCAGGGGATGATGAGCGACGTGATGATGGGCATCGAGTGGGCCGTCGATCAGGGCGTCCAGGTGATCAACCTGAGCCTGGGCGGGCCCGGCCCCTGCGACGGCACCGACGCTCTCTGCGAGACGTGCGAGGCGGCCGTGGAACGCGGCATCACCGTCGTGGTCGCCGCCGGCAACGACGGCCCCACACCCTATAGCGTGGGTTCCCCCGCCTGCGCGGCTGGCGTGATCAGCGTCGGCGCCGCCAGCGACCTGGATCGCATCGCTACTTTCTCGTCACGCGGACCTACCACCGACGGCCGCACCAAGCCGGACGTCGTCTTGCCCGGCGTGGAGATCATCGCCCCGCGCGCTGCTGCCACCACTATGGGAACCCCCATTGACGATTGGTACACCGCTGCCTCCGGTACCAGCATGGCCACACCCCATGCCGCCGGACTCTGTGCTCTGCTCCTCCAAGCCGAGCCCGATCTCACGCCGGTGGAGCTCAAGTCGCGCCTTATGCGCACCGCCGTCAATCTGGGAGCGCCCGCCAACGCCCAAGGCGCTGGCCGCGTGGATGCCTGGCGCGCCTACACCGATGACACCAGCGATGTCGTCGCGCCCGAGCCCCAGCCGGTGCCCGCCCCCGGCAATCCGGGTTGCCTCGCGCTCTTGGCTAGCTTGCTGTTACCGCATCGCTAGATGCGCCGTCCCGACCAAGGGAACACGAGATGTCCATTCCGATAACCGGTGTAGGCCTAATTGACCTAGCTATGCAGACCGAGATCCGTGGCGCACCCTTTTGCCGGCAGGCTAAGGCTACCGCGCAAGCGGAGCCCGGCCCGACCCGTGACCTCTTTACCTATCTGGCCGAGCAAGTGGACCAGATCAGCGCCGAGGAGCGCAGCCACGTCCGCAAGCTCGCCACCATGCGTGCAGCACGCTGACAGCGTCGAACCGCCGCAACACCTTCACAAAGGAGCTACCCATGCGCAGCAATGCCACTAGCTTTGAGGCTCTCCGTGCCTATGTCGAGGACCTCCCGATTGTCGATTGCCACGACCACACGGGCGAATGCGGTCCCAAGTACGAGGATCCCCTCCAGGTCCTCATCAACGGCTACTTCCCGAGCGACCTGCAAAGCGCCTCCTCCGATGCCGACATCGAGCGCATGCAGGACCGCAAGATCCCCTGGGAGCAACGTTGGCCTATCTTTGAGCGGGTTTGGAAGCGCACCTGCCACACCGGCTATGCCCAGGTCACCCGCCGCGTCTTGGCCAAGTTCTATGGCGAGGAAGAGGTCACCATCGAGGCCGCACGCCGAATGCAAGACAGGCTGCTCGACCTGAGCGACCGTGACACCTACGAAAGCATCCTCGACCAAGCCGGCATCGTCGCGCGCCTGGAAGACGTCTGGCCACCCCTGACCAAGGTGCTGGACGGCACCTACCAGGTCAGCCCGCGCGGCCGTGTGGTCATCTCGCTGCCTGCCTTTCACGCTATCCGCTCGCGTCAATCTGTCATCGACACGCAGATCGAGAAGGCCTTGGGCATCACCATCACCTCACTGGACGAGTACCTGGATGCCTGCCGTCGCGCGTTCGAGGCCTACGCTGCCTTTGGCGCCGTGGCTTTCAAGGACCAGAGCGCCTACACCCGTCACCTGGGCTATGGCAACCCCAGCCGCGCCGAGGCGGAGGCCGTCTTTAACTGGTTCATGGAGGACCCGCGCCGCTCAGCCTCCTATCCAGATCAGACGTTGCCCCTCGATGACTATTTGATGCACGCCTTCATGCGTATGGCCCGCGACTTGGACCTGCCGGTACAGATCCACACCGGCCACATGGCCGGCATCCGCAACGACATCACCAAGACGAACGCCGTCTACCTGACGCGGCTCATCGAGCTCCATAGAGATGTCCGCTTTGACCTGTTCCATGCCAACTGGCCATACGATGGCGAGCTGATCTACCTGGCCAAGAACTATCCCAATGTGGCCATCGACTTTTGCTGGGCCAACATCATCGACCCGATCTACTGCCAACGGATGCTCCAGCAGGTTGTCTCGGCTGTGCCGCATGCCAAGGTACACGGGTACGGCTCGGATTTTGGCGGCAACGCGGACCGTGCTTGGGCGCATGCGTCCATCGCTCGTGACAACATCGCCATGGCTCTGGCTGAGCTGGTTGAGACAGACTGGTTCGGCCTAGACGAGGCAAAGGAAATCGCCGCCGCTTGGCTGTTCGACAACCCCAACGCGTTCTTCCGGCTGGGGCTGGAACGGTGATCGTGCCGACAAGAGCTGGGTATGCGGAGGGCCTGCTGGACCTGCTCGCCCCGATGGATAGAAGCACAACAGCCTGCTGTACTTGTAGGCGCGCCCCTGGATCTGCCTAGGGACATGCACGGCGATCGTGCACTTGTCGTGCCTCATCGGAGACCGAGTGAGGAGCTTTACCAGTTGACCACCAACGGCCGCGGGCTTGGCGGCCGCGGCCGTTCCCGTTTCGGCGCCATGTAGATGGTCGCACCGCAAGCAAGGCCAATCACTGCGCGCATCGGAGGTAATGGGGCGATAGCCGTCACGCCCCCTCTTTCGCTTGATTGCTGCGTGCAACATGCACATACCGCGCAAAGCCGGCGCGCTTGAGAACCGGGTACACCGCGATCTCGTCGTAACCTGCTGCCGCCACCCAGTCCGTGATATTGTGCTCAAAGACGTATACTGCCGTCGGCGCAAGGGCTCGCCCACGTTCGAGAATGCCACGGATTACGGTCTCATCTGTCGCACTGAACCGACCGTAGGGCAGATCGGTCACAAGCGCATCGGCGGTACGTGTGTAGGTGCGGGCGTCAGCCCGCTCAACCTTGGCCTCATAGCCAAAGTAAGCCAGATTCTCACGCGCCATTTCAACCATCCGCTGGTTCCAGTCCGCCCCATAGGCCTGAAGGCCGAGGGAACGCGCCTCGAGCAGAATGGAGCCGGTCCCGCAGCACGGATCGAGCAGTGAACGCGCAGGTGGCGCCACCAAGTTGACTAGCGCGCGCGACAGGCGCGTGGGGAGCGATGCTGACGTGCGGCAGGGCTTGGCATCGTGGCGTTTGTAGGTATGACCACACTCAGCAACGATCTCGCCAAACCACAAGCCCTTGTCGCGTATCAGAAGTACGAATCGGTGTTGAGGATGGTCAAGGTTCGGGTAGAAAGGTATGGCGTCGGCAAGTGCGACGATGCCCTCCCAGTGTGGGACGCGCGCGCGCGTAGAGAGCCGCCAGCACTCGATGCGGAACTCGTCCGCTACGAAATCGGCCTGGGCAACAGCGCTTACGAGCTGGTCCAACGTTGCTCCGTACGCCAGGAGATGCAGCCCTGCGCGAATGTAGGCCGCCTGGGGCACGCGTGTGACCGTCTC
>CAZTMY010000068.1:0-10612 GCA_964614895.1 uncultured Anaerolineales bacterium | reverse complement strand
TTGAAGCGCCGCCCTCACTGCGACCGTAGCCTCCCGCCAAGCAAAAACCGGCGGGGCCATCCCGCCGGTTCCTTTCACCCCTGCCGCCCGATGAACATCTCACTCCTCCGTAGCAGCACTTATGCCACCGAGCGCCTCTTCCACGAGCCGCATAGCCTCGTCCAGATCACGGTCGGTAGCCAGCGCCAGCTCGCTGGCCAAAAAGTCCTTCCCCCGGTCGAAAAGCTGCCGATCCACCGTCCCGAGCGGCCGCTTCTCCGAGAGGAAAAACAACTTGCGCACCACGTCCGCCACTGAATGAAAAGAGCCTGATTTGAGCTGATCACGCATGGAAGCCTGACGCACACGCAAGTCCGATTCGATCTCGCTGTCGCCCGGAGGCACGGCGCACGACTTTAGCACTGCCATCAAATGCTGCTGCCTGCCGACCTCGCGCAGTCCCACGTCAGCCGCCCGCTTGACCGGCACCATCACCTGCATGGACTTGCAGACAGCATCGATGACATAATAACGTCGCGTATTGCTTCCGATGCTCTTCTCCTGGACGTGCACGACCGTGCCAGCGCCATAGCACGGGTGTACCACCTTGCTCCCTACCGCAAACATCGCAGCTCCCGCCTTTGCCGAGTTCGGCAGTGTGGCATCTGCATAGCCGCGGCTCGTGCCTTGCAGCGACCAAGCAAAAAAGGCGCCACACGGCATGCTAGCCAGTGATGCCGCAGATCGCCTACCTCAACACTCACACGTTTGCCCGAGAGGGGCACCCAACCTGGTCACTCTCTCGCCCCACACCAAGACGAGACAACCTACCCACTCGATAGCATCACTATTATAGCACCAAAGCGTCTTTCTGCCCAATCTAGGCAAGATCCGCAAGCCCGCTAGTTCACGCGGCCGCTGGCATGCAAACGAGGAATCACGCGCAAGGATACGTCTAGTCTAAATGACTGACGGCGAGCGAAGATGAGAGACGAGGTCACATGCCCTAGTGGAAGCAGAAGGGCTGGCCAAGTGGCCAGCCCTCGCCAGGTCGGGGCGAGACGATTTGAACGTCCGACCACTTGAACCCCATTCAAGTGCGCTACCAGACTGCGCTACGCCCCGGCCACGGGCCACAGTATAGCACCAGCGCTGGCCTCTGGCAAATGCCAACTCGCCCGGATGGTTGCCGGCCTTTTCGCGCTCTTGACGCCATGCTATAATCGCTGCATGCTGAGTTGTGTGATCAGAGGCGCTCAGATCGAGGCGAGAACAGCTGATGCCTGCGATATGGCGACAGGTCCAGAGTTTGGTCGCTCGCGCCGAAGCTTCGGCGCGCCTACAACGATTGGACCCCATGAGCCGCCGCGGCTTGATCTGGGGCGGATTCGAGGGTGGCCTAGTCGGCTTGGCGCTCGGGATCGTGCTCGGGGTCCTTAGCGGCGGCCTGGTGGGGGCGGTCCTAGGCGCGCCTGTTGGCCTCGCGTTGGGGGCTCCGCTGGGAGCGGCATGCGGAGCCGTGATCGGCGCCTTGACGCTGCAGACAGGTCCCCCGCCCAAGATTACCTTCGAGCTTGATAACCCAGAAGCCATCTACGCCCCCGGCGAGCGCGTCACGGGGCTACTGCACATCGCCGCGCCGGCGCGTGCCGACCTGCTCTCCGGGCAAGCCACCCTCTTGTGTCGCGGTATGTTCGCGCATGAGGAGCTTCGGCAAACCGAGCCGCCCAGATTAGCCTTGATCAGAGATACCCACGTCTATACGAGCCAAGCAGATGAGATCGTGCCCCCCGGCGTCCTGCGACGTGGCAGAACGTTGAGCATCCCCTTCAGCTTCCGGATCCCCGATGACGCGCCGCCCACCCATCGCGGCTACGTCTGCGCTATTCTCTGGACGCTGCACGCTCGCCTAGAGCTTCGCGACCGCGCGGATGTCACCGCTATCTCCGAAATCACCGTGCGTGGACACCCCGCGACGCTAGAGCGTCGCCGAAGAGAGTTCGTGGCCATCAATGCGAACTCGACGGTCCAGCTAAGTTTGCAGCTCCCAGAAATCGTTGTGGCCGAGGGCCAGGTCGTGCACGCGAATCTCCGCATCCGGCCCTTGGAGCGACTGGAGGCCGACGAAGTACGCGCCGTTCTGCTCCGCATCGAGCACACGCCCTTGGGGGACATCGGCGATCTCGTCTATATCGCCGATTGGAATCTGGCGGAGGGGACCTTCCGGGGAAAGCGAGAGCACGGAAGCAAGGGCACCACGTACGTATGGCTCGAGGATGAGATAGCCTTGCTGGGAAAGACCACATTCCTCCCCGACCGTGTGGCGAATCACGAGATCATGGTCACGATCCCAGAGCGATATCGCCCCAGCTTCCAGATGCCTGGCGGACGCGTTTCCTGGCGCTTGGCCGCCGTTATCCATCGCAACGGTGGCGGCGATCTACAGACGTCGCACGAGTTGCTAGTCCACACGAGCGCTCCGGAACTCTCCGTCGTGGTGCAGGACGCCGCGCCCTATGCCAGCATCAGCGGCCGCGTGGTCAAGGACCGTCCCCCAGAAGACTTGCTGCCCTCGTCCAACCCGCAGCGAGACATGCAGCTTTGACGGGATCTCCATTCACCCCTAGAATGGTGAGTTGAGGTCTATTCCATCGAAAGCACTGAGCCATTCTTTCATGTTTGAATCACTCGGCGAGAAACTACAGACCACCCTCGAGCAGCTCTCCCGCAAGGGCCGCCTATCGGAAGACGACGTCTCCCAGGCCTTGCGTGACGTGCGGCTAGCCTTGCTGGAAGCGGACGTCAACTATCGCGTGGTGAAGAATTTCACGCAGCGCATAGGCGAACGCGCCGTTGGTGCCGAGGTAGCCCGCTCCCTCACCCCTGCCCAAACCGTGGTCAAGATCGTCCATGAGGAGCTCGTCACGCTGCTGGGCACGGCTGAGGGGCTGGACCTTGGTGGCAATCGGCCGGCCCCCATCATGTTGGTTGGCCTCCAGGGCTCGGGCAAGACAACCATGGCTGCCAAGCTCGGACTATACCTGCGCAAGCAAGGAGAGCATCCGCTGCTGGTAGCAGCTGACGTCTATCGCCCCGCCGCCATAGACCAGCTTGAAACCCTGGGCAAGCAGCTGGACATTCCGGTACATACCGAGCCCAAAGGCACCGCTCCGCCCACCATCTGCGCCAATGCCATGCGTCGAGCACGGCGCGAGGGCTTTACCGTAGTCGTGCTGGATACGGCCGGTCGTCTGCAAGTAGATCAACGCATGATGGCCGAGCTCGAGGACATCCGCCAAGCCACACAGCCACGGGAGATCCTGCTGGTAGTGGATGCCATGACAGGCCAAGAAGCTGTCTCGGTGGCGGAAACGTTCCACGAACGGGTTGGCATAACCGGCCTGGCCATGACCAAGGTGGATGGCGATGCTCGAGGCGGCGCCGCGCTCTCGGTTCGTGAGGTAACAGGGGTACCCATCAAGTTCCTGGGCGTGGGCGAACGTCCGTCGGATCTGGAAGCCTTCCACCCAGATCGCCTCGCGTCACGCATCTTGGGCATGGGCGACGTGCTGTCCCTCATAGAACGCGCCGAAAGCGCCATGTCCGTCGATCAGGCGCGAAAGATGGAGTCCAAGCTCCGATCGGCTAGTTTCACCTTTGAGGATTTCCTGGAGCAGCTCCAGGCACTAAAAAGGATGGGGCCACTTCATGAAGTGCTCGGGATGGTGCCTGGCATGAGCCGCTTGGCCAAGGAGCTTCCATTCCAAGAGACCAATGCCAGTATCAAGCAAGCCGAGGCGATCGTACGCTCGATGACGAACCAAGAGCGCCGCAATCCAAAGATCATCAACGCGAGTCGCAAACGACGCATTGCCCGAGGCAGCGGCACAACCGTACAGGATGTGAACCAACTGCTGCGTCAATTCAACGACATGCAGCGCATTATGAAACGGCTGCAAAAAGGGCGAGACATGAAGGGCTTGCTCTCGATCCTCGGTTAGCCATTTGTGACACTGTGGTGTATAATCTCTACGTGGTGTGCTGGACGATTATCTAGATGGGGATAAAATCAAGAGTATGGTCAAGATTCGACTGGCAAGACGAGGAGCGAAAAAGCAGCCGACCTACCGCGTAGTGGTAGCCAACTCGGGCGCACCGCGTGACGGCAGCTTTATTGAGATCATCGGGCACTATAACCCACGAACCGATCCACCTACGGTGGTCATCGACGAGGAACGTGCCCTCTATTGGCTCGGCGTGGGTGCCCAGCCCACCGATGCGGTGGCGCGAATGCTTCGCAATCTGGGCATCATGGCCAAATTCAAGGGCGAGACCGAGAAAGCAGATACCGAAGACGTAGATGACCAAGATGTCGAGACCGAGGAAGAGCATGTCAACGCAGGATGAGCCCCAGACTTCTATGAAGGCTCTGGTCGAGTACATAGCCCGCTCGTTGGTAGATGACCCCGATGCCGTGAGCGTGACCGAAATCCATGGCGGTCGCAGCATCATCTACGAGCTTGTGGTCGCCCCGGACGACAAAGGTTTGGTGATCGGCAAGCGAGGTCGCGTGGCCAATGCGATGCGCGCCATGTTGCGTGTAGCATCGTGCACCCGAGACGCGCCGCGCACAACGCTCGAAATCGTCTAGATGCCCGCTCCCAGCCAGAATGCCCGTGGGCGACGTTCCCTTCATCGGGGCGTCGCCCCTTTGCATGGTAGCCGGTCACCGGCCTACCTGGTGATCGGCGAGGTCATGGCGCCTCGCGGGGTACACGGCGAGCTCCGGGTTCGTATCATCACCGATGCGCCGGATCGCTTTCTCGACCTTGACAGCGTGTTCGTCGGTCAAGAACATTGCCGCTACAGAGTACGACGCGCACGGTTGCACAGGCAATGGGCTCTACTAGAGCTTGCAGGCATCGACGATCGCGACGCCGCGGAGGCGCTCCGCGGCCAGGTGCTATCCATTTCACGCGAACAAGCGATCCCGCTGCGCGCAGATGAGTACTTTACCTGTGACATCATTGGACTCCGGGTTCTGACCGAGACAGATGAGGAGCTAGGTCACGTCACCGAAGTCATCAGCACGGGCGCCAACGACGTCTATGTTGTGCGTACCACTGCGGGAGACCTTCTGCTACCGGCCATCCACGAGGTGATACTCGCTGTAGACATCGAGGCCGGCCTGATGCGCGTTTCTGTGCCGGACGGCCTCCGCTAGCCAACGAGACACGCAGAGCACACCATGAGCGAACTCCGGTACTGGATCGGGTTCAACCGCGTCCCCAATATCGGCCCCATGCGGCTACGCCGCCTGCTCGACCATTTCGGATCCATCGAAGCTGCATGGCACGCGGGGCCAGCCGCTCTCCGTGCAACGCAACTTCCTCGTCAGGCGATCGAGAGCCTGCTGTATCATCGACCTCGTATCGATCTCGACACAGAGCTGGAGCGACTTGATCACAGTGGGGTGAAGGCCCTCACATGGGACAGCGACGATTACCCTTCGCTCTTGCGCGAGATCGATGCCCCGCCACCCGTGCTCTACGTGCGAGGATCCATCGTGGAGGCCGACGAGTTTGCCATCGCGGCCGTTGGCACGCGGCGGGCTTCCACCTATGGGCGTGAGATGACTTGCCAACTCGTGACGGGCCTCGTCAAGAACGGTTTGACCATCGTCAGCGGACTCGCCTACGGCATCGATGCGACTGCCCACCGGGCTGCGCTGGACGCCGGGGGCCGCACCATCGCTGTCCTGGCATGCGGTCTAGATCAGATCTATCCCGCGCGCCACCGAGGACTGGCCCAAGCAATCGTGAGAAACGGCGCCCTTGTCAGCGACTATCCCCTAGGCACCAAGCCAGAGGCCCACAACTTTCCCCCGCGGAATCGGATCATCAGCGGGCTTTCGCTGGGTACCTTGGTCGTCGAGGCCGGTGAGCGCAGCGGCGCTCTGATCACCTTGCACTATGCGTTGGAGCAGGGACGAGAGACGTTCGCCGTCCCTGGTCGCGTTCACAGCGCGCCCAGTGAGGGAACCAACCTCGCGCTCAAACGAGGAGAGGCCAAACTGGTTACTTGCGCCAAGGACATCCTTGAAGAGCTGCACCTCACGATGGTGCCGGAGCAGCGGGAAACGCGCCGGGCCGTGCCAGCCACACCAGCCGAGAAGGATCTGCTAGCTCATTTGAGCCAAGAGCCCGTCCACGTGGACGAACTTGTGCGCCGCACTGGGCTCCCTACGGCGACCGTCTCGAGCTCATTGGCCATGATGGAGCTGCGTGGCATCGTACGCCGCGTCGACAATACCTGCTATGTGTTGGCCCGCTAGAGACGCCTAGGAGAGCATGCATGTCACAGCGCCCCCCGACTGCCACCAACTGTGAGGACGTTCACGTTACTATCCTCGCCGGAGGTAGCGGCACCCGCCTCTGGCCCTACAGTCGCCAGAGCTCGCCCAAGCAACTCCTGGATCTCTTTGGCGATGGCTCGCTCCTTCGTAACACCATTGAGCGAGTCTTACCACTGGTTTCATGGAAGCGCATCTATGTCCTGACGGGGCCAGATCACGCGGATCTGATTCGAACACACCTCCCAGAGCTTCCCGATGCCAACCTTATGGTTGAGCCCAGCCCCCGCGGGACAGCACCCTCCCTGGGACTAGCAGCCCTACGTCTCCGCGAATCCAACCAGGATACAGACGTCATGATCTCCCTACATGCTGATCATGTCATCGCGGATGCAGAGGCCTTTCGCCGGGGGCTCCTGGCAGCCGTGGCTGTCGCACGCACAGGACGTCTCGTGACGATGGGAATCGTCCCCCGCTCGCCAGAGACCGGCTTTGGCTACATCGAGCGTGGCGAGCCCCTCGAGATCCAAACAACGCCGCAAGCTTACGCGGTAGCCCGCTTTGTGGAAAAGCCACCTCTAGCCGAGGCGCGAGCTTATGTAAACTCGGGCAGATACTACTGGAATACGGGCTATTTTGCCTGGACGCTGGATGCCATCCTGGGCGCCTTTCGCGAGCACCTGCCCACCGTACACCAGGCACTAGAGGCCGTGCTGCGTCTCGGTGATCACCAAACGGCAAACAGGCGACAGGTGTGGGAGTCCATCACGCCGGTCACCATCGATGTCGGCATCATGGAGCAAGCGCGCCACGTCGCGGTAGTGCCATGCGACATGGGCTGGAACGACGTTGGCAACTGGGCCACGGTGTATGCTATGCTGCCCCACGACGAGAACGGCTCCGCCCTAATGGCGTGCGAGGATCTGGCCAGCATTGAGAGCGCCGGCAACCTGGTGTACGCACCCAACAAGCTGGTCGCCACCATCGGGGTCGAGAACCTGATCATTGTTGATACGCCCGACGCCCTGCTAGTCCTGCCGCGTGCGCGAGCCCAGCGAGTGAGCGATCTGGTCAAGCTGTTGCGCGCCCGTGGCCTCCAGGAACATCTCTGAAACGAGGTAACCGTGCAAGCTGAGATCATCACCATCGGAACCGAGCTACTCCTGGGCGAGATCGTAGACACCAACTCTGCCTGGATTGCCCAGCAACTGGCTTACGTTGGCGTGGATGTCTTCCGCGCTGTCACCATCGGAGACAACCTCGATCGTATCAGCGCGGCGGTACGCACCGGCATGTCCAACGCCGACTTGGTCATCACCACAGGCGGACTAGGCCCAACCGTCGACGACGTGACGCGCGAGGCGATCGCGCGGGCGACGGATCGAGAGATCATCGTCAGCGAGGAACTGCTGGAGGAAATCGCAGCGTTCTTTGCGGGACGGGGACGCGCCATGTCCGATAGCAACCGCAAACAGGCGGCTATCCCCGCTGGCGCGGAGGTGATCCACAACCCAGTGGGGACCGCGCCGGCGTTCGCCGTCGCCCATGGCGACAGCCTGGTAATCGCGCTGCCAGGGGTCCCTCATGAGATGCGGCACCTGATGGAACACGCGGTTTTGCCGCTCCTCCAGGCGCGCTACGGGCTGCAGGCGGTCATCGCGAGTCGCGTGTTACGCACCTGTGGCATCGGCGAAAGCACGCTAGGAGCGCGTATCTCTGACCTGATGGAGATGAGCAACCCTACCGTGGGTACCGCCGCGCACCCCGGCCAGACGGACATCCGCATTACCGCCAAGGCTGCCACGCGCCAGGAAGCCGATGCCCTTATCGCGCCCATCGAGAGCGAGATCCGCGACCGACTGGGTGAGTTCATCTTTGGCGTGGATCAAGAGACCCTTGCTGGCGCACTGCTTGCCGCGCTGGCCGCGCGGGGGCTGACGTTGGCCACGGTAGAGACAGCCACACAAGGGGGCATCGCGACCGCGCTGCTTCAGGAGCAGGCCTACGCCCACACCTATGCTGGAGGCTTTAGCGCACCATCGGCCGATGGCGTTGCCAAGCTCGTCGGGCTGCTAGACGCGCCATCAGCGGAATCGCTGGCCCAAGCCGTTCGCCAACTCGGACGCGCAGACCTAGGCTTGGCCGCCGTGCACGGCATCGGCAGCACCCCGGCTGAGCGAGAACATGTGTGCTTTTGCCTCGCATGGGAGAGCGGGGTAACCCACTCAGCCCCGACAGCCTGGCGCTCGGGGCCCGCCGCACAGGGTTGGCTAGTTCACACAGCGTTGGATCTGGCCCGCCGCCACCTCCTCAATCTACCGGTCACCCAACCGGATAGGCCGGGAATCGCTAGTCCATGATGGCCACGCTGCACAGCCCAGCTCTAGAAGCCTATCGCGTGCGGCTACAGGTGTTCGAGGGGCCGCTTCAGCTGCTCCTCCGCCTGATCGAGCGCCAGGAGTTAGAGATCACCAAAGTCTCGCTTGCACTGGTCACCGATCAGTACATGGCCCACATCGCCACGCTGCGCCAGGTGACAGCAGGCGATCTGGCGGCTTTCATGGTCATTGCGGCCAAGCTTCTCGTGATCAAGTCACGATCGCTGCTACCACAACCTGAAAAAGAGACGGCGGACGAACAGGAGGATCTTGGGGAGGAGCTCGCCCAACAGCTCTTGGAGTACAAGCGATTCAAGGAAGTTGCCTCGGAGCTACGCGAGATCGAAGAGCGTGGGCAACGCGTCTACCCTCGCCTTGCGCCACCCCCCAAGATCGAGCCCCGCCTCCATCCGGGGGAAGCTACGCTCACAGATCTGCTTACGGCGTTTGTGAAGGCATTGGAAGCCCATCCACCTTTGCCGGAAGTGGATGCCGTGGTTGCCCCCACCACCGTGCGCATCCAAGACTGTATGGCGACCATCCAGAGCTTGCTGGCCAAACAAGGCCGCGTCCGCTTTTCCACACTGATGCGACGGGCCCACTCTCGTCTGGAGATTATAGTTACATTCCTCGCCATGCTGGAGATGATCCGTCGCCAAGTCCTGCGGGTCACCCAGGACACACCGTTCGGGGAGATCCACCTAGAAGCTCGCGATCCCGATCCCGATGCCGACATCCCTCCGCTGGACTTGAGCGAGTACGGTGAGAAGACAGCCAGCGAGACATCTGCCTAACCTGCGCTAGCGCAGGTCGTTGACACCAACCCAGCGCGTCACGTAGAATCGCATTGGGTGTGGCTCACCGCGAGGGTGGCCCCGGCGCCTTTACAGCCGGGAGGAGGTACGTGGTCATGGCAGGCCTCAGCCAGTTCGACTCTCGCATCGTACGGTTCGGCAAACCGCCCATGTTGCGCTCGTGGCCTACCATCGAGGGGCTGCGGGCCCTCTTTGAAGCCTGCGTCGCTGAGCTGATTCAACTCTGTCGCCGCGACCGTAGCACCTGGCTCACACACGCCGACCTAGCTGCCATGCTGTACACCATCCTGGCGCAAGAACTCCCCGCTCACGGGTTGGCGCCGCGCTCGCTGCACGCGGGGTTGGAGTTGGCTGCCAAGCCCCCAAATGACGCGCGACCGCGCCATCGCAGGGTCCGCGTTGACCTCGCCCTCTTGCATCCAGACACGCTCACCGTCCGCGAGGGAGACGGTTGGCAGGGGTCCGTTCAGCTCTACGCGCGGGTGCAACGGGGCTATCAGGACCTATCAGGGCTCCGGGCCGTGCTCGAGGACTTGGTGGCCGTCAGCCGAGCTCAACCGCAGGCGGCGGGCTACCTAGTGATAGTTGGATACGGACGAAAACGAGATGCCCGCGATAGCGCAACGCGCCTGGCGCTCCAGATGGGCATCCCCCTGTTGGGTGAACTCATCGAGCCACCAGGCAATCGTGAGGGGCAGCTGCCGCTGCTCTAGCGCCCCCTAGGTCAGGCGAAGGAGGAAACTGAGCAACCGGTCGAGATCAGCTTCGCTGCCTAGCTCCTCCTTGAGACAGTAGACGATCTGGTCCCTCAAGATGAGAAGGCTGACCTTGTCCAGCGCGGCGCGTGCAGCCATGAGCTGCGTCACGATAGCTTCACACTCGCGCCCTTCCTCCACCATGCGCTGAATGCCGCGGATCTGGCCTTCGACCCGTCTCAGTCTGTCCCCGATCTTGGCGCGCAAGGCCTCACGCATCTCATCCACAACCATCACCTGTTCCCATACGTATCCGCCTAGATGTGCCAAGTGTAACCTACCGGAGATGATAGATCAA
The DNA here is from genome assembly GCA_964614895.1 of uncultured Anaerolineales bacterium. Taxonomy (GTDB): domain Bacteria; phylum Chloroflexota; class Anaerolineae; order UBA1429; family UBA1429; genus DAIRUQ01. The sequence goes on along the minus strand of CAZTMY010000068.1, from coordinate 35 downwards.
CGCCCGCCCGCATCACATACACGAGCGAGGGCAGC
>CAZTMY010000067.1:8512-10648 GCA_964614895.1 uncultured Anaerolineales bacterium | reverse complement strand
ACCGAGAAAGGGCTGCGGCAAGAACGGAAGCAACGCCTGCGCGCGCGCTGACAAACTCTCTGCGTTCACACCCAGAAACTCTAGTGGGTATCCATACTGATCCAAGTAATACCACAACGACCCCACGATAAGGTAGCCATTCACCGCGCCAGTGAGCAGGCCAAAAACCACCGCTCGTATCCCCGTGGGAGGCTGGCCCACAAACTCGAGCGTATGACCCTGATACGACACAAAGGCGGCGGCGAGAACACTCCCCACAAACACCCAGCATCCAACGACGTCTGGATCTCCCTGTGCGAGCGTTACGGGGCTCATCGCCATCACCCGCCCCACACCCTGATCGACGTACCCGTCGAACGTTCGAAGGAAGAACAGCACGAACATCATGACCGTAGTTACGCCCAGCTCGCGCAGGCAGCCTCGTGCAATCCCGATAAGAGTGAACATGAGAGCCAGCGCGCCAAAGGTCACCTCTAGCGGAACCACGAAACCTCCTCGCCCACCGCGTGCCAGCCCAGCCTCCCACATGCATAGCCCCTTGGCTGATCACAACCAATAGTGGCTCGAAGCCGGATGCCAACGCTAGGTGAGACCCTCACGTTAGACGTCTCCCCCGCCCGCGTACGCGTCGAAACCACCCAAACGCAGCAGCTCCCGAGCAATCGTCCGGGCCGCACCAGGAACGGCCAGCCGACTCGCAGCAGCGGCCATCCTGCTTCGCCTGCCAACGTCGCTCAGCAACCCCAACACGACCGGCCCCAGATCTTGAGCGATCTTTTCATCCTGGATCACAACCGCTGCTCCCCATTCCGCCAAGTACGAGGCATTAGCAGCCTGATGGGCCCCAGCATGAGGATAGGGCACCAGGACGGAAGGTACTCCCACCGCGGGAAACTCGCCCAGCGTGCCCGCGCCCGCCCGCGCTACCACGAGATCAGCCGCCAGCAACGCATCGGTCATGCCATCATGCAAATACGCGCTGAGGTGATACCGCTCCCGCGCGGCAAGGCTCAGATGCTCTCGCTCGCTCTCAAGCTCGTCATAGTCGAGCGCGCCGCAGACGTGAACGAGCTGGGCCGCGCTCAATAGCTGGGGCAAGTTGGCGCGAACAGCGTGGTTGATCGAGCGTGCCCCCCGGCTACCCCCAAACACCAATAGCACGGGCTCGTCGCCCAAACCCATGCGCTGGCGCGCTGCAACGGACGTTCCCTCGAACAGCGCTCGACGCACCGGATAACCACTCACGAGCACCTTCTCAGTCGCAAAGAACCGCTTGACGGCATCGAATGAGACCGCCACCCGATCCGCCCACCTTGCCAGCAAGCGCACGGCCAACCCCGGCTCCATGTCCGGCAGGTAGAGCAGCGAGGGGACCCCTTCCGCGCGGGCAGCAATCATGAGGGGCACCGACGCATAGCCGCCCGTGGCCATGATGGCGTCTGGCCTGGCTGCGCGTAGCAGCTCCCGTGCCTGCCTTGTGCCCCGCCCGAGCCGCACGAGCCCTTGTGCCACGCCGACAGGCCCAGCGCCGCGCACGGCCCCCGAGGCCACAGCATTGAAGGGTATCCCTTGGCGACCGACCAGGTCGGCCTCCATGCCTCCCTCTCCCCCTACCCAGCATAACTCCAACGGCAGACCGATCTCGGCGCAGATCGTCTCCAGCGCCTCTACCACCGCCAGTCCCGGGTACACATGTCCCCCGGTACCACCTCCCGTCAGGTAGATCCTCATGGTAGACGCTCGGCACGACGTGCCTCTTCGTGACTGGAGATACTCAGCAGGATCCCCGTGCCAACCAGGAGCGTCATCAACGACGAGCCCCCACCACTGATGAACGGCAAGACCGTACCGGTAAACGGCAAGGTCTCGGTGAGTGCACCCACATTGACGATCGCTTGAAAAGCTACCCAACCCGTTAGGCCCTGCGCCAAGAATGCGCCAAACGGATCGGTACATTGACTGGCGATCCGCAACCCACGCCAGACCCAGAGCCCGTAGAGCAGCATAACTACAAGCGATCCAACAAACCCAAATTCCTCGCCGATGATGGCCAGAATGCAGTCGGTATGCGCAGCATAGAGTCGCACCTTGGCGGCACTATTGCCCAATCCCACACCAAACAGCCCACCGCGCCCA
>CAZTMY010000067.1:0-8502 GCA_964614895.1 uncultured Anaerolineales bacterium | reverse complement strand
CGCCCAAAAGCCAACAACACGTCACGGAGTTGCTCGCTTGGTTCACCGCGCACCCATGCCAGCAATCGCGTAACGCGGAACTCTTCCGTGGCAAGTCCGGCCCCCCCGAGCAACAGCAGCCCCCCGACGCCCAGCAGGGATGTCAGCCGTGGCCCGGCTCCAGCGACAATGTACATCGTCGCAAGCGTAAGCCCTAGTATCATAGCCGTCGAGAAATCCGGATCGAACAACGTGATCGCTACCGGAATCGAGGCCAACGTCAGAAACGGCAAGAACCCTAGCCCCAGATTGCGCACATCGCGCCCCGGCGAAGCTAGCCAAGCTGCCATGTACACGAGCACGCCGAGCTTGGCGAACTCGGAGGGCTGCCCAATCCTCGTGCGCGTCCCCGCCGCCCTCCCAAACGCAAGATAGCGCCCATCGGTGAAGATCATTATCAGCAAAGCAACCACGGTAAGCCCAGTGATGATAGTCAGCATGGGTCGCTGGCGCAGGAGGCGATAGTCGATACGCGCCGCGATGACAAGTCCCACCATCCCAACGCACGCATAAAAGAGCTGACGCTTGGTGTACGCTAGGGAATCGCCGGGTCCCGAGTCGTCGCCTTCGTACGCATAGCCATAGGACGAGCTGTAGACCATCAGCAGACCGATCGCCAACAGCACCAAGGTGAACAGGAGCAACATGACATCATAGCGTATCGGTTGTCGCTGCCGCCGCGTGCTCATCCGTTGGCCCCCTATAGCTGCGACACAAGTTCGCGGAACCGTTCGCCGCGCGCCTCGAAATTCACAAAGGCGTCGAAACTCGTGCCTCCAGGGGATAGCAGCACAACGTCCCCTGGACGCGCCACCCTAGCAGCCTCGTTCACTGCCTCCTCAAGCCCAGGCACCTGCGACACGCTAGGCGTGTCATTTGCAGGATCCGCCGCCGCGACCGCGCTTTCCATAGCCCGCGTGATGGTGGGTACAGCCTCGCCAAAGGCGATAACAGCACGCGCCCTTTGCAGCGCCAAGGAAGCCCAGTCATCCCAGGGCAGGTGTTTGTCACGTCCCCCCGCAAGCAGTACCAAAGGCTCGTCATACGCGCGCATGGCCGCCATAGCGCGTTCAGGCGATGTAGCGATGGAATCGTTCACAAACAGCACACCGCCCCATTCGCGCACCGGCTCCAGTCGGTGAGGAAGCCCCGTGAACGTCCGAGCTATGTCTGCGATCACCTCGGCGCTAACGCCCACCACCGACGCACAGCAAGCCGCTGCCAATAGATTCGCCAGATTGTGCCGTCCGCGCAGGCGCACATCTCTGGCGCTGCAAAGCACCTCCTCGGCACCGTCGCGCCGCAGCACAAGAGAGCCATCGCGCAGAAAAGCTCCCTCTTCGATCTCCGGTCGCAAGCTGAAGCGCAACAGATGGCCGCGCACGTTCTCAGCCAGCTTACTCGTGACAACATCATCCTGATTGAGCACAGCCCAATCGCCTACTCCTTGGTAGGCTAGGATGCGCTCCTTTGCCCACGTATAGGCCTTCATGGTCACATGCCGGTCGAGATGGTTAGGCGTCACGTTGGTGATCGCAGCCACGTGGGGACTCCACCCTCCCAAGTCGATGATCCTGGACCCCTCCGAGCGATGCTGCTCGGTGTCCGAGCCCTGGTACGCCGGATCGAAAAGCTCCAGTTGGAAGCTCGATAGCTCCATGATGACCAGATCGGGACGGTCGGGCCCCAGCAGCCTTGGCGTCAACGGCTCACCGATGTTGCCACCAACCCAAACGTCTAGTCCCTGCTCCTCACACATGCGTCCCACAAGTGCTGTGGTGGTGGATTTACCGCTGGACCCAGTGATGCCAACTAGTGGGCAGGCGATAGACTGCGTCAGAAGTCGCGGTTCGCTGCTGAGCGGAATCCCGGCCTCTCGCGCCTGGCGCACCACCTTTGCCTCAGAAGGTACGCCCGGGCTCACGAACAGTACATCCAGCGCGTCGATCTCGACGAGTGCGCCCCCAAGAGCCAGGCGGAGCTCCAGATCGGCTACTTGCTCCAAAGCGCTCTCGAGATCCCGTTCGGGCTTGGCATCCATCAGCGTGACACGCGCCCCAGAGGCGCAGAGATAGCTGGCCAACGCCAGGCCTTCACGAGCGGCGCCCACGATGCCAACCCGCACACCACGCCAATCCTTGCGCTGGATCACCATGCCTCACCCCACAGCGCCAAGGCTACGCCCAACATTCCAGCGACCATCCCCACCAACACAAAACGCGATACGACCTGCACCTCCGACCAGCCGCCAAGCTCAAAATGGTAATGGATCGGCGCCATGCGAAAGACCCTACGCCCTTTGCCATAGAGCCGCCTGGAATACTTGAAATAGCCGACCTGGATCATCACCGATAGCGCCTCGGCCACAAAGATGACGCCCACAAGCAAGAGCAGCAACCAATGGCCAGACAGCACCGCGACCGCTGCCAAGCCCGCGCCCAGGGCCTGGGATCCTGTATCACCCATGAACATAGAGGCCGGATGCGCGTTGTGCCACAGGAACGCCAGCAGCACCGCCATCATTGTCAGGCTAAAGACACCTAGGGACGATTGGCCATCCGCTAGGCATACCACCCCCAGCGCCGCATACGCGGCCGCTGCCGTGCCAGCCGCCAGACCATCCATCCCATCCGCCAGGTTCACCGCGTTGGCCATCCCAACCAGGTAGAGCATCGCCAGGGCAACCCAAGCCACGGCCGGCAGCGATAGAGTCGCCTCCGGCCCCAGACGTATGCGCTGTCCCTGGGCACTGAAGAACAAGAGAATCCCTATCCCCAACGCTACCAGCCATTGCGCTGCAAACTTGCCCCGTGCCAACCAACCAACACCCTCAGCATCCTGCAGCCCTCGGATGTCGTCAAAGGCGCCCAACGCAGCGAATGCCAGAGTCGCTGCCAGAGGCGGCATCACGCCTCGCTCACCCACACCCCACAGCACCAAGCAGGCCACAGTTAGCATCGCCAAAAAGTACAGCCCACCCATCGTAGGCGTGCCCCACTTGACCATGTGCGAATCGGGCTCATCGGAGCGGATCCGTTTAGCCACGCCCCTAGCCCGCAGGGTTCGTGCCACCCAGCCGCCCAAAGGCACCGTCGCCGCAAACACTAGAGCGGCCCACAGCAGAGCTTGGCTCAGCATGATCCCTCTTCCAGCGCAGCCACGATCTTCTCCATGGCCATCGCACGCGATCCCTTGACTAACACCGTGTCACCCGCCTGCAACTGACCTGCTAGAAGATCCGCCGCCTCGGTGCTGCTGGCGACCTCCCATACCCGCGCAAGTCCTGCACTGCGTGCCTCTCGCGCTACCCAACGTGCTCGATCCCCCACCGTCACCAGTAGGTCCACCACTTCCGCCGCATAGCGCCCAACTTGCCTGTGACCTTCCTCCTCCAATGCGCCCAACTCCAGCATGTCTCCCAACACGGCAACCCGACGCCCCCTGGCGGTGTTCAGGACCTCCAGAGCACTAATGGTTGCCGCAGGGCTGGCGTTATAGGCATCGTCCAGAATCTGAACGCCGCGGGAGCCTTGTCGCAGGATGAGCCGCAAGCCCGGACCCGCAGCCCTCACAGCAGCAGCGATCGTCTCCCAAGTCAGGCCCTCAGCCCGACCCACGGCGGTGGCGGCCAGAACGTTCATCACCTGGTGCTTGCCCAGCGCCTTGGTCTGTATCTCCGCGCGGCCATCAGGTCCCAAGACGCAAAAGCGGACGCCATCCAATCCTGCCATCACGATGTTGACTGCGCGGTAGTCGTTGTTTTCACCGAGACCGTACGTGACCGTCGCACACGGAGCCAGCTCGGCCATGGACCTCACCCGAGGGTCGTCCCCATTGAGCACTGCCAGCCCATCCTCCGGCAGTGCCCGGACGAGCTCACTCTTGGCCTCAGCGATGCGTTCGATGGTGCCCAGACGCTCCAAGTGTACCGGTCCCACATTGGTCACCACACCGATGTTCGGCGCAGCGATATCGCACAGCAGCGCAATCTCGCCCAAGGCATACATGCCCATCTCTAGCACGACATAGGCGTGCTCCCGCGTTAGGCGGGTGAGCGTTAGCGGCAAGCCGATCTCGTTGTTATAGTTTCCCTCGCTCTTGAGCGTCGGATACGCAACCGATAGCACGGCCGCCACCAACTCTTTCGTTGTCGTCTTGCCGATGCTGCCAGTCACGCCCACAACTCGCAGCGCAGGGTGATCCTCCCGTTGCTGACGACCGATGGCTTGCAGCGCCTCCAGCGCGTCCTGCACTCGGATCACCAGCGGTAACTGGGGCGTTGACTCCTTGGCCACCTGGTCAATCAGCCGCGAAGCGCCAGTCAGATCAACATCACGGGTCACCAGCGCAGCCACAGCTCCACGGTCAAACGCGTCCTGCACGTACGCGTGGCCATCGACTTTTTCGCCCTCAAAGGCCACAAATAGCGAGCCATCAGAGGCCTGACGCGAGTCGATACAGACGGCTCCAATGGAGACTCGCTCGGCCCAAGGCAACCAAGGTGCATCAGGCCTTACAGCCCTGATGACATCCCACAAGCTGAGCATCTAGCGTGCCTCCGCCACGAGCCGCATCGAAGGTACACCATAATAGTTCAAGAGGTACGTGGCCATCTCGCGAAAGATGGGCGCAGCGACCTCCATGCCCAGCGCCTCACCCTCTACTCCCTCCAACTTGACCAGAATCACAAATCGCGAATCGGGCAGCGGCCCAAAGCCAACGAAAGAAGGCTTCGCTAACTGGTTGTCATGGGTGCCATCACGGGGCACACCGGCAGTGCCTGAATTGGCCGCGAAGCGATGACCAGCGATCGACGGGGCATCCATGGTCAAGTCTAGAGCAGCAGCCATCATTTCTGCCACCGCATCCGCCACCTCCGGTCTCACAACCTCGCGGAGAACGGTCGGCTCGCGTCGCTGGACTTGGTCAGGCCAACGCACCTCACTCACAACATAGGGGCGCATCATCACGCCATGATTGGCCAGCGCGCCATATGCCACAGCCACCTGAAGCGGCGTCACTGAGATCCCTTGGCCATACGAGTTGGCAGCCAGATCGGACATGTGCCACGTATCCATATGGGGCACGCGCATTAGCCCCCGTGCTTCCAGAGGCAGATCCACACCCGTCACGTCGCCAAAGCCAAAGCGTCTGAGCATCTCGTAGAACCGCGCCGGGCCCATGGTGGCTGCGAGGTGAGCGGCACCGACGTTGGCCGAGCGAGCCAACATCTGCGTCCAGTTCATCTCGCCATACGCCACCCCGCCCATGTTGGCCACCCGCCTGCCGCCGACCCACATTTCGCCACGATCATCGTAGGTATCCGTAGGCAACACCGACCGCGTCTCAAGGGCTGCCGCTAGCGTGATGGGCTTCATCACAGAGCCTGGATCATAGATCGCCGAGACAGCCGTATTGGCAACTCGCCAGAAGTCTTTATCGGAACGCAGCTCTTCCAACGTCTCCAAGTTGACCCCTGGCAGGTTCGCCATCGCCAGTATGGCGCCCGTCCGGGGATCGAGCACCAAGATGTTACCTCGTAACGCTTTATACTCTTTCAACGCCTCTGCCAGCAGACGCTCGGCCTCGTGCTGCACGTTGCGATCGATGGTCAGAACGACCTGCGCCCCATCGCGAGGCGAGCGGTAACCACCCCACTCGGCCCAGATCGCTTGCCCGTCCTTGTCAATCAGGGTGGACCACTGACCCTCCTCGCCGCGCAAGACATCGTCGTACTGTTGCTCGACGCCGTAAGCCGGCTTGCCATTTTTCGGGACAAAACCCAACACCGATCCCATGATGCTGGGATCGGCATACACGCGTTTCTGCCCAGGATCTAGCTTGAACACGCCCGCGGTGAGATTGTCCTCATCGTCCTCATCACAACGCCTCAGCAGCTCGTTCACCGTAGAGCTAGGAACATCGGCCCCTATCAGGACGTACTGCTGCTTACTATCGAGGACAAGTTTCGCCTCGCGCTCCGGCAGGCCAAACACCTCAGTCAAGAGCTCAAGATACGCCTCACGATCGCTCTCGCGAAGTAGGTTGGGCGATATCCCCACAGTATAGATGACCGAGTTGGCAACCAAGTAATGACCAGAAGCGTCCACGATGCTCCCTCGGAGCGGCTGCAGAATCAGGCTCTGGGTAGGATCCATCGCCGTGACCCCACAAAGCTGCCAGTAGCCAACACGCACCACCAAGAAAGCTCCAACCACACCCAACGCCATCCCGACTCGGGCTATGCGCCTGGCGATGTCCTGCGTCCGTTGGCCGCGCATATCAGCCGTCACCCCCAACGTCACGCCCCGTCATTGCCCAGACTCGACAGCCGAATAGACCAACTCGATCTCCCGCGCAGCTTCGGGACGAACGAACCCCCACGCCGCACCCAAGTCCTGGATCCGCTGCAACGATTCTTGAGCCGCGATCTGGCCCTCAAGATTCGTCCGACTATGGCGCAGCGTCTCTTGCCGATTGATCAGCACGCGTATGTCATACTTCAGAGCCGCGATGTCGTCCGCCTGACGCAAGAGCAACGCAGCCGCCAGCCCAAAGGCCACGAGGATCAACCCAGCGTATACGATCCGGCCGACGTTCAGCGCCGTCGCACCGGGACGTCCACCGCCACGCGTAGGTATCGTCGGGATGCTGTTCCGGTCGATATGCATGGTACGCTCTCACCGCTTGACGCAAGATCAGATGCGAACAGCCGCTCGCAGCTTGGCGCTCCGGCTGCGCGGATTCCGCGCGACCTCCTCCGCACTCGCACGTACGGGCTTTTTTGTCAGCGGACGCAAGGTAGCGTGGTGCCCGCAAACACAAACCGGCAAACGTGGCGGGCAGATGCAATCGCTGGCTTCACGCCGCACGAACTGCTTCACGATCCGATCTTCCAAAGAGTGGAACGCGATGACTGCCAAGCGCCCCCCAACCACCAGAAGATCCAATACTTGGGGCAAGGCACGCTCAAGCGCTCCAAGCTCATCGTTTGTCGCAATGCGGAGCGCTTGAAAAGTGCGTGTCGCAGGATGGATCCGCTCTCTCCTGCCAACCACTGCCACCACCAGATCTGCCAGAGAGCGCGTATCGGCGATGGGCCGCGCCTCACAGATCGCTCTGGCGATGCGTCGGGCGTAGCGCTCCTCCCCGTATTCCCATAGGATGCGCCCGATCTCTTCCTCAGGCCAGCCATTCACGATGTCCGCCGCGGTCAAACCGGCCTCTTGGTTCATCCGCATGTCCAAGGGCCCACTAACCTGAAAGGAAAAACCCCGCGCTGCGTTCTCTAGCTGAGGTGAGGACACACCGAGATCCATCAAGATCCCGTCCACCTTGGCAAAGCCGTGATCCCGGGCCAAACGTCCGATGTCGGCAAAGTCACCCGCCACAGCCACGAGACGCTCCCCAAAGCCCGCGAGTCTGTGCGCGGCCTCTTCCAATACCGCTAGGTCGCGATCGATGCCCAAGACGCGCCCGTCGGGCGCGCAAGCCTCCAGCAATGCCCTTGTGTGCCCCCCCAACCCCAACGTGGCATCCACATATCGCCCGCCAGGTCGCGGTGCCAATGCCTCCAGCACCTCTTGCAGAAGCACCGGTTCATGGTGCCATGTGACGCCTTCGGGTATGGGTTCGGTCGCCGCCGAGGCCATCTAGAAACCCAGTTCAGCTATGGCGTTCCGAATCGAGTCCATATCGGCCATCTCAATTGTCTGTCGAAAGATATCTGGATTCCAAAGCTCAAAGACATCATTGACGCCGACAATGGATACCTCGCCATCGAGGGATGCGTACTCACGGAGAAACGGAGGGATCAAGACGCGCCCCATGCTGTCAAGTGTGACAAGCTGGGCGCTGCCAAAGAGGGTTCGTGCGTAGGTGCGAACATCCTTGTTGGCTTTTGACACCTGCGCTAGACCTGCAGCGCGTTCTTGGAAGCGGTCCAGCGGATACGCCACCAGGCACGGATCCTCGCCCCTGGTAAGCACAAAGCCCCCATCGAGCTCTTCACGGAAGCGCGCCGGAATGGTGACGCGCCCTTTGGCGTCGAGGGTGTGCGCGTACTCGCCTAAGAACATCGGCCGCCCTCACTTGCTAGCGCTGCTTGGCTGCTAATGAGACGAGGTGCCGCCTAGTACCAGCTGCCATTGGCTGACACCGCCTGCCACATTATGCCACCATTATACACGCCCACCCTTCATATGCCAAGGGCAAAGCGCCCGATTTAGTCGATTTTTACGGATAGCCCATTGCCTTTACCGCAACATGGCTGAGACGCCCAACGTCTCGCCCAAGAGGTCAGGTCTGCCAGCCGCTTGGACCAGCAAGTCGGCCGCCAGCCACCCAACGCGGCCATGCTCACCTCCATGGTCACCGGCCCACCGTATCCCACACGATCGATCTGCTGGAGAAAGGCCCCCAAAGGAAGGTCTCCTTCACCCGGAAAGAGATGCTCGTGCGCCA
>CAZTMY010000066.1:0-10724 GCA_964614895.1 uncultured Anaerolineales bacterium | reverse complement strand
GGTTGTGGTAGATGCGCAACTTCTCGTAGAAGGCGTTGAGGGCCACGACTTGCGCAGCTGAGTCCAAGCGGCCATGCCCAACCCAGCCTGGGATCAAAGCCCCGCTGCTCTCTCAGGCCAGCCGCTGGCAGCATCCCACGAGATGCAAGGTGTGCGCATACTCGTCGCCCCCATAGCGACCGTAGTGGTGCCCGAAATCCACCTACACCTGCCCGGGCGTGATCACGTCCCAGGGAATGCGCCCTGCTGCCCCCACCAGCGGCCTGTCGTGCGCCGTTTCCGGTGGCCGCTGCTGGTCAGACGTTCTTCCGGATCCAACTTCTCTTGGGCCGTGCTGTTCTCTCGGTGACGTTTTGTCCCGAGAGCCCCCAGTGACATTCTGGATGTAAGAGCAGTGTGCCTTGACGCCAACGGTTGGGCCTGTTATACTGGCTGCATCCTCTTGCCCTGATCGGCAAAGAGAGGGTTATGACGTGAACACAGACAAGGGGTAGAGCCCACCGGATGATGGTCAAAGCGAGCAAGCAAAAGGTCGAGGTCGAAGGTACCGTCATTGAGGCCCTGCCCAATACGCAGTTCCGCGTCAAGCTAGATAGCGGGCATGAGGTGCTGGCGTACATATCGGGCAAGATGCGCAAGTACTATATTCGCATTCTGCTGGGAGACCGCGTGCGGGTAGAGCTCTCGCCGTATGACCTCACGCGTGGGCGGATCGTGTACCGGTACAAACAGGGACAACGCAGCGTCGAGTGAGCGCTGCGTTGCTTTACCTCTTCAACGGCCAGCGCACTTGACGGCGTTTTGGCCATTGCATAAGCTAGCAGATGTCGTGGGCCTGCTCCGCGCAGGCTCATCTTGGGCTTGGCGTCGATCGGTTTCTTGGGCGTTGATGCGCCAGGAGGATAGCCTATCGGGGAACGCTAGCACACTTCCGGTCATCTCTCGCTTCTAAGAGGCTCCGCGATGGGCGGTCTTGGCCTTGTGCCCAGGTTTGATACCTGACCGAACAGTTCTGCCATCGCCACGAGCCAGTCAAGAGCCCCCATTCCAAGGGGGCGCCTTCCAGAGAGGCCCTGCTCTCTCTGGCGAGCAAGCCAGACAAAGGAGATTCTAATGGCTAGTGTTACGTATGAGCATGCCACCAAGCAATTTGGTGACGTCATTGCTGTGAATGACCTGTCCATCGAGATCGCGGACAAGGAGTTCCTCGTATTCGTCGGCCCCTCCGGTTGCGGCAAGACGACCTCCCTGCGCCTGCTGGCAGGCCTCGAGGAGCTCACCGAAGGCAACATCTACATCGGTGACCGCCTGGTCAATGACGTGGCCCCCAAGGACCGCGACATCGCCATGGTGTTCCAGAGCTATGCTCTGTACCCGCACATGAGCGTGTACGACAATATGGCCTTTGGCCTCAAGCTGCGCAAGACGCCCAAAGCCGAGATTGACCGTCGCGTCAAAGAGTCCGCGGGCATCCTGGGCATCGAGGAGCTGTTAGACCGCAAACCCAAGCAGCTATCCGGCGGCCAGCGCCAGCGCGTGGCCCTCGGCCGTGCCATCGTGCGCGAGCCAGCCGTGTTCCTCATGGACGAGCCACTCTCGAACTTGGATGCCAAGCTGCGCGTAGCAACGCGCTCCGAGCTCTCCAAGCTCCATCAGCGCCTCGAGACCACATTCATCTACGTCACCCACGACCAGGTCGAGGCCATGACGATGGGCACCCGGATCGCGGTGATGCGCGATGGCATCCTCCAGCAATGCGATACACCCCAGACGCTGTACAACTCACCGGCGAACATCTTTGTCGCCGGGTTCATCGGCAGCCCTGCCATGAACTTCTTTGACGTCACCGTCACGGGCACGAAAGAGGAGGTCTATTTCGACGCCGGCACCTTCAAGGTAAAAGTCCCGGCCGAGAAGGCTACTCCACTGTTTGACTACCTCGGCAAAGAGGTCGTCTTTGGCATTCGGCCTGAGAACATCCACGACCCGCAGTATGCGCCTCCGGGCATCACGGTCGCCAGCGTCACAGCCAAAGTGGACGTCACCGAGTTGATGGGCAACGAAGTCTTCCTCTACATGGTCTCCGGCAGCAAGAACTTTATCGCTCGCGTGGACCCACGTACGGTGGCACGTGTTGGTCAGGATGTTGAGCTCTACTTCAACATGGACTACATGCACGTGTTCGACCGCGACACCGAGTTGTCAATCTATCAGTAGGCGTTGCTGCATCGAAAGGGGGGACGGCTCTAGGGCCATCCCCCCTTCTTCTTCCCTCAAGACGATCTCGGGCGGCAGCTATGCCCTAGTAACGGCGACGTAGCCAAACCAGAAGCTCACATGACGCCGCCAACAGCGTCAAGAGCACACCACTAGTAATGCTAAGCGCTCCCACCAAGCGTAGAGCGATAATAGCGGCGCCCAACGCCCCAACGATAGCGCCGTGCCGCACCGCGTTGCGCCACGGAGGCGTCATGTAGAGCGGCCCCTGCTGCCGCGTCTGCAGCAAGTAACTCACTGGCATCACGGTCGTGGCCAACGCCGACCCCAACACAGCCACCAAGAGAATTTGGTTGCCCACAGTCGGAAGACGCGTGTTGAGGATAGCCCCCAGGCCCACCCATAACAACCCACCAAGGATACCCGTCATCAAGGGAAACCACTTGCGATGCACATCCCCTCCCTCTCTCGGCTGATTATAGAGCTTGCTTGCGCAACGGCCAACCATGCTGCGGCGCCCCACCTCGCAGACCTCCATTTCTGGTCTAGCGCAGCCACACCTCCCCGTTGGTGAGGCCGTCATCGCATGATATAATCGTTTGGATAGAATTTACACGGGGAGCCAATGTCCATCCTGACCGCTCAGAACCTAGGCATGTACTATGGCGCACAGGACGTTTTCCAAGGCGTCAGTTTCGCCATAGCCCGCGGTGACAAGATCGGCCTCGTCGGCCCTAACGGCGAGGGCAAGACCACGCTTCTGCGCATCATCCTCGGAGACCTTGAGCCCACATCAGGAGCCGTGCAGCGTTCCCGCGGCTTGGAGATCGCCTACCTTCCTCAAGTCCCCATCCTCCACGCCAATCACACGCTGTATGAGGAGATGCTCACCGTGTTCGAGGATCTACGGAAACAACAGAGGCGGCTCATGTCCTTGGCCCACGAGCTTTCCCAACGCCCAACGGAGGAGGATCTCCTGGATACCTATGCACGCGCGGAGGAACGCTTTGAGAGAGCGGGCGGTTACACCTACGAGAGCCGCATCAAGCGCGTCCTCGGCGGGATTGGCTTCTCAGAGGAAGCCTTCTCCTGGCCCATCGAGATCCTCAGTGGAGGACAGATCACCCGTGCCCTCCTGGCCAAGCTGCTGCTGCAAGAGCCCGATCTCCTCGTACTCGACGAGCCGACCAACTACCTGGATCTCAAAGCCCTTGAATGGCTGGAATCGTACTTGCAGGCCTGGCCCAAGAGCCTTGTGATCGTCTCACACGACCGCTACTTTCTCGACCAGGTCGTCAACCGCATCTGGGAGCTAGAGAGCGGGACCGTGACAACCTACCGCGGCAACTATAGCGCCTATCTCATCGAGCGCGCACACCGCCGAGAACGTCAACGCCGCGAGTATGAGGAGCAGCAAGAGCTAATCGCGCGCACCGAGGACTTTGTGCGACGCTACAAGGCAGGCCAGCGCAGCAAGCAGGCTCGCGGCCGCGAAAAGCAGCTCGATCATCTAGAGCGCGTCGAGGCCCCCCGCGAGCGCCGCGCTCTAGGCATGCGCATGCGGGCGTCGCTACGTTCTGGCGACAAGGTGCTCACCAGTGAGGGCATCGTCGTAGGCTATCCCAACGCTCCTGATAGCGACGCCAGTGCCAACCATCCGCTGCGCCTGTTTGAAACCGGAGAACTGCGTATCGAGCGCGGCGATCGAATCGCGCTGCTGGGACCCAACGGTTGTGGCAAGACCACCTTCCTCCGCATGCTCATGGGCCAGACGGAGCCTCTGCGAGGCCACGTGCGCCGAGGCGCCAGCCTGCGTATCGGGTATCTGCCCCAGACCCATGACTGGTTCGACCAGAATCTGACCGTGCTGGAGCAGCTCATGGCTCAGAGCAAGCTCAAGCGCGATCAAGCCCTGCACCACCTGGCGCGATACCTATTCACTCGAGATGACGTTGACAAACGCGTCGGCTCACTCTCCGGCGGCGAGCGATCAAGGCTCGGGCTAGCCATCCTCACGCTGAGCGGTGCCAATTGGCTGATCCTTGACGAGCCGACCACCCACCTCGACGTAGCCTCTCGCGAGGTCCTTGAGCAAGTGCTCGCCAGCTATAACGGCACGCTGCTCTTTGTGTCACACGATCGCTACTTGGTGGACGCCGTAGCAACGCACGTCTGGGTGGTGCGGCAAGGCCACCTCGAGCAGTTTGAAGGTAACTACTCCGAGTACGCGCAGGCCCACGCGCTTGAGGTTGCCCGCGCTGCAGAAGCAAAAGCCTCATCCAAGGCCAAATCCCCATCGACCGCGACAAGGCGATCGGTGCGCCCAAACAGAGAGCATGTTCGGCTCACCGAGGAGCTAGAGGAGCAGATTCACCTCCTCGAGCGACGCCTGGACGATCTGCAGAAAGAGATGGCTCAAGCCAGCGCGGCTCAAGAGGTGGCCCGATTGCGCGAGCTATCCGCGTCCTTTGGTCGGCTGGAGACCGAGCTCGCCGAGCGCCTGTCCGAATGGGAGCGCCAGGCCAGCGCCATTATGGAGAGCGACTAGCATGTATGTCATCGGCCTCACTGGCAACATTGCCACTGGCAAGACGACCGTAGCGCGCATGCTCGCGGAACTCGGGGCCACAGTGATCGATGCCGACAAGCTAGCGCATGAGGCCATGCGCCCAGGCACTGAGGTGTATCATGCCATAGTGACCAGGTTCGGCAGCGGCATCCTTTCAGACAATGGCGAAATCGATCGCAAAGCCTTGGGGGCCATCGTGTTCGCGGATCCGGAGGCGCTAGCCGATCTGGAAGCCCTAGTGCATCCGGCCGTGGAGAAGGCCATCCTGGCCGAACTGGAACGGGCCGAGACGCCCGTGGCCGTAGTGGAAGCCATCAAGCTACTTGAGTCAGGGCTCGACCGCTACTGCGACGCGATCTGGGTGACAACTAGCCCCCAAGAGAAGCAGATAGAACGTCTCTTGCAGACGCGAGGGCTTACCCGAGAGCAAGCTACCCTTCGCATTGATGCCCAGCCCAGCCCGGAGAGCAAACTCACTCGCGCCGACGTCACCATCGACAACAGTGGGTCGCTCGAACGAACCCGTGCACAGGTGCAGCATGCCTGGCGCGATGTCCTCGGCGCTAGTGACCATCGCCCCAGCACTGAACTCTTGGCAGTCCAGTGGATCGCGCTGACGGCCGGCATGCTGGTAGTGCTGCCATTGGGGAGCCGTTTGATCGGCTATGCCGATTGGCGCTCGTGGGGGCCCTTGGCGCCTGTATGCCCTTTGCTAGCCGCCATATCCGTCTGGCTCATCCATCAGCCGTAGGGACGCAGATGGGAACATCGTGAGACAACATCAGGCCAGCGTTGCGGCAGTGACAGAGCCACTGCCGGGAGCTCGTCTGCTCTTACTGCACACGCCGTCTCTCTCCCGGGCCATGCCGGGGCAGTTCGTGATGGCGCGGTGCGGCACCGGGTTCGACCCATACCTGCGCCAGGCAGTGCCGATCCACCGTCTACTGGACCAAGGCATCGGCCTCCTAGTCCGACCTGAGAACCCGTCCTTGAGCTGGCTAGCGGCGCGCCAACCTGGTGACATCGTGGACCTAGTGGGGCCTTGCGGGCACGGCTTTGATCCTGTCGAGCCCACGGATGCGCTGGCCGTGGTAGTGCAGGGGAGCGGTTGGCTCGCCGCTGCTGCCATGTTGGACGCCGCGCCCTGTCCCGTGCAACTGCTGGTGTCTGCGCCCACGGAGCGCCAGTTGCCCGCGCGCGAGCTGGTCCCTGGCAACGTAGAGTATCTGGCTTTCGTGGGTACCGCAGACGACGCCCGTTGGTCACAAGCACTTGCCAAGGCCATCGTCTGGGCCACGCGCCTGGCATTAGCAGGGCCCTCACTAGATGGCAGACTGCCAACGCTCTACCGCTCTGTGGCCACCATGCTCAGCCTAAGCGCCACTGGGCTGCGTCGCGGCCGGGCACAGGCATGGCTCTGGGGAGACCTCCGTTGCGGACTCGGCTGCTGCGATAGCTGCCTGGTAGACACGCGTCGAGGCTGGCGAAGGATCTGTACAGACGGCCCCGTCTTTGATCTGGCGGACCTCGTACTCTCTTGACGAAAGGATCGTTGTGAGACGCTCTATCCTGTGGCCGTGCTTTCTCTTTGTCATCGTGTCCATCGCCGGCTGTACTCCTGCAGCTTTGGGTGATGCCCAACCCCCAGGCACAGCCACGCCCACAATCGAACCTCAGGCCACCAGGACCATCACACAGCAGCCCACCGCATCTCCCCCTACACTTACACCTACACCTACACCGACCCTACAACCTACCATCACCCCTGTGCCAACGGAGCACCCCCCCTTGGTAGCGTTGGATCCGGGACACGGCGGCGAAGACCTGGGCGCAGTGCGCCTTGATGAGAACGGCGCCTATGCTTACGCCGAGAGCGACGTCAACCTAGCCTTAGTGCTACGCATCCGAGATGTGCTCGTAGGGCGAGGATATCGCGTCTTTCTCACGCGAGAGGGTGACTATGGAGCAAACCCAGAACGGCGCGACGTGAACGAGGATGGCATCGTGGATCACGTTGATGACTTGCAGCTACGCATCGACGCCGTGAACGCCGCCGGCGCGGATCTGCTCATCTCTGTTCACCAGAACGCCTTCTACTGGCCGGATGGCCGCCGGGCCAGCGACGTCGGCGGCACGGTCACGTTCTACAACGCGTACCGCCCCTTTGCCGAGGAGAACAAGCGCCTAGCCTTCCTTGTCCAAGAAGAGCTTGTGACAACCATCAGAGAGATCGGCTATGAAGTACTCGATCGGGGTATCCAAGCGGATCACGAGCTGGAAGCGGATCCGGAGGGAGGGCACTTTCTGATCCTGCTTGGCCCCAAGTCAGAGCGCATTATGCGCCCGTCAGAGATGCCAGGTGTGCTCAGCGAGGCGTTGTTCATGACCAATGACCGCGAGAGTGAGCTTCTGCAGGATCCCGAGGTGCTCGATGCGTTGGCAGAAGCCTATGCCCTGGCGGTGGACCGATACTTTCAGGGTGAGTGAGCCCCGTGACATCCACGCCACAAGCCAACCCAGCCTTGGAGCTAGAGCTCGGTCACAGCAGGAAGGAACCACTAGGCTTGCGCAGCCCGCTTCTTGCTGCATCAGGGTCTGCCGGGTCTGGCGCCTTGTTGCGAGCGCTCTACCGGCGGCATGAACTGGGAGCACTAGTCCTGCCAGTTCTAGACCTCAAAACTCACGACGAGGGCCGAGTGCGCACGGTGCACCCTATCACCGGAGGTTGCCTGATGACATCCACGCCAGCGGTCGGCCGTCGCCGCTTGGCCGCGATAGTTCGCCGCTGCCGAGCGCACAGCGACGTGCCCTTGGTAGCCGCCCTAGCGCCAGCTACCATCTATGAGTGTGAGGACCTCTGCGATACCGTGCTAGGTCTAAAGCTGCGCAGCGTCGAGCTGCACATCGCGCCAGGCATCTCGACCGACGACCTCGCTCAGATAGTCACCCTACTCGCTAGCGCTCCGCTGCAAGCGTGCCTGGTTCGGCTTCCATTGGCGGCCGCCTTGCCCCTGGCCGAGGTTGCCGCCTCAGCCGGAGCTGATGCCCTGGTAGTAGCAGCTCCCTTAGCGGGTCGCATACAGGCAGCCTCGGAGATCATGCTGTCGGGGGTGGTTCATTCGCCGTCTCTCTCGCCCATATATGCCCAGGCCGTGCACGAGGTTTCGGGGATCGGCCTACCTGTGGTCGGGCGAGGCGGCATCGCAGGCTGGGCGGATGTACTGACCATGCTGGCCAGCGGAGCCGTCGCTGTAGAACTGGACAGCATCCTCTGGGCCGAGCCAGCGGCTCTTGATAGCATCTACAAAGAGATGGTAGAAGCAGTGTGCGCAGCGGGCGTCACGCGCTGGGAGGAGTATCTCGGGCAGCTCACTGTTTGAGGCGCCCGCGCCGGGAGAGATCCGTATCAAGAATCAGCGTAACCGGTCCATCGTTGTGGATGACGACCTGCATCATGGCCCCAAACCGGCCCGTGGCGATGGGCGACACGCCCGCTTCCGCAAGAAACTCGCAGAAGCGTTCCACCAGCGGTTCGGCGATCTCGGGCGTGGCTGCGTCAGAGTAGCTGGGCCGGCGGCCCCTTTGGGCGTTCCCGTATAGCGTGAACTGCGAGACCACCAGAGCACCGCCGCCGACGTCCAGCAAAGACGCGTTCATGCGGCCCTCGTCATCGGCCATGATACGTAGGTTGGCGATCTTTTGCGCCAGCCAGCGTGCATCCGCCTCGCTGTCATCTCGTCCCACGCCCAGCAAGATCACCAACCCATGATCAATAGCGCCCACGCAGGTATCACCGATGGTCACCGAGCCAAAAGTGACACGCTGTACCACTGCACGCATGCAGCTATCCTCCCGCTAGCTTGCTAGGTTGTGCATCGCGCTGCCCTCTGCTATAGTTCTAGGCTATACGGAGGATATCATGATCAAGCTCATCATGACCTGGAATATCCGTGAGGGCAAGGAACGCGAGTATCTGCAGTTCCTAGAAAGCACGTTCC
The DNA here is from genome assembly GCA_964614895.1 of uncultured Anaerolineales bacterium. GTDB lineage: Bacteria > Chloroflexota > Anaerolineae > UBA1429 > UBA1429 > DAIRUQ01. The sequence continues at coordinate 1,940 of CAZTMY010000066.1, read as the reverse complement.
AGAAGACGCTGCTCGAAATGGGCGTACAACCCACCGATGCCTGGTATGCCGTCTGGGGACAGGGGCCTCAGGTGCTGGCTGGCGGCGTAACCGAGGATATCGAGTCCATGGAAGAGGCGCTGCGCAGCGAAACCTGGACAGCTTTCCGAGACAAGCTTGCTGATCTCGTGACCGATCTGAAGTACAAGGTTGTCGAGTCCACAGGCGGCTTTCAGCTCTGACAAAGGTCGCCAAGGGATCCGACGCATGTGGGACCAAGGCGCCAAGGCTACTCTGCCTTGGCCTCCGTTGTAGCCGTGCTGGTGTCGCTGGCGGTCGAGCTCTCCGTCTTCGCCGCGCTGGACGTCTCCTTGTCCTGGCTCTTGTCCTTGTCGTGGCCGTTCTTGGGCAAAAGCGCCGAGCGATCGCCCCTATTGTCCGTGATGTAAAAGCCCTTACCCTTGAATACGATACCCACCGGATGAATCACGCGGTACACGGGCCCGTTGCACTCAGGGCAAACCCGGATCGGCTCTTCGGAGAAATGCTGGAAACGCTCAAACACGATACCGCATTCTTTGCACTTGTACTCGTACGTTGGCATTTCTATCCTCCAAGAAACGATCTTGCTTGCGTGTGATGTGACATAGACCGCTTGGATCGTGGGATCCTACGAGACAGCCAAGACCACCAAAACGCGATTATATGCCGTGTGAGACACCGATGCAAATGTTCACAAGCACCAGGCCCCACGCTTTGCAAAGGACCCAGCACCGAGAAGGAGGCGAAGAGTGACAAGGCCAGCAAGAACAATCACTGCGATGGGGCTTGCCGCGATTGCTCTGGTTGCGTCGGTCTGGCTTCTGTGGTCAGCCCCAATGCGGGTAGCCCAGCGTGAACCAGCCCTGACCGAGCCCGCAATGGCACCGACGTCGCCCACCACTGCGCCAACAGCGACTTTGACAGCGAGCCCGACCACCACCCCAACCCACACAGCTTGCCCAACGCCCACCAACACGCGGACACCAACCACTGGCCCCACACTGCCTCCCTCCTCTACGGCTACCAGCACGCCCATTCACGCTCCGGCAACGGGAGACCCCACACGGCTCGAGGTACCCGCGGCGGATCTCAACATCATGCTTCATCCAGCCAAGCCAGACAATGATCACCGCTTGCCGGAAGACGCGCTCGACGTTGCCGTCTACCACCTCGGATCAGCACGCCCCGGTCACCCCGGAAACGTGATTATCTCCGGACCCGCCAATGTGACCAATCCGCTCCTTCAGCCACTGCAACGCCTGACCCCCGGGGATAGGCTCTACGTCTGGGTGGGCGTCGTGCCCTATCGCTATGCCATACGAGAGGTATGGCGTTACGGGGAACAGGCCGTCTCTCCAGGCGCCCCGGACGATCCGGAGGCGTGGTTCGCCGACACCGACGAGCAGTGGCTCACGGTGATAGCTGGATGGCCGTGCGAGGCAGACACCGGCTGCACGGTTGTGCGCGCCGTGCCGGCCGCTTGGGACGGTGAGGAGAACTAGGCAAACGCCTCAGCCAACCGAAGCCACTCGTCGATGGCCAGTGATTGGGGACGACGGTGGGGATCGATACCACTCGCGCATAGATGCCCGCGTACCACGTCCTTGGTCAGGCCAAGGTTGGCGGCGAGGCTGTTGTGGATCTGTTTGCGCCGCTGGCCAAAGGCCGCTCGCGCCAGTCGAAAGACCCGCTCTCTAGCGGCGGCATCCGCCAGTGGCTGCTCGTGCAGATCTACGCGCAGCACAGCGGATCCAACGCCGGGGCGAGGGTAGAACGCCGTTGCCGGGACCCGCTGCACCAGGCGCGGCTCGCCGTATAGCTGCACGCTTAGCGCGAGCAAACTCATGTCGCCGGGCTCCGCGATGATGCGCTCGGCGACCTCTCGCGCGTGAGGCCCCCGCCGCTCCCGCAGGCGGGCG
>CAZTMY010000065.1:0-10811 GCA_964614895.1 uncultured Anaerolineales bacterium | reverse complement strand
TTGGCACTCTATAGCAACGCCTCATCGGTGTGATCCCGATCGTTGAGGCCTCATAAGCCCTTGGCCACTCCTCCGAATCTGCCCTCCCCCCGCCACCCCCTCCAACTTGACACCCTCCTCCATCCCTGCTACACTAGCCACCATCATAGAGGGAGCAGCCGTTACGATGCAACCAGATAGTCGCGCCACCAAGCGCAGCAAGTCCAAAAAAGGGCCGAACATCGCGTTCGGATAGGCTTGCTCTGCTATCGCAACGGCGCACACACGGGCAGCACTCCGAACGGGAGAAATCGCTGCTCGTTTTTTTGTGCCCAGGCATCATCACAAAGCCAACAACGGAAGGAGAGTCACTATGCAGGCCACCTGCCCCGAATGCGCCGCCGAGTTTGATCTCACCGACGTCATCAAGGGTGAGATCGTCGATTGCCCGGATTGCGGCGTCGAGCTCGAAGTTGTCGAAACCGATCCCCTCACCCTCGAGCTCGCGCCCGAGGAAGAGGAAGACTGGGGAGAATAGCGAAAGGCAAGGGTACGGATCATGGGCTTATCTAGCTTCTCTATCATCGAGTCCACGCTCCGCGAGGGCGAGCAGTTCGTCGGCGCCAACTTTTCCACGGAGCAAAAGCTTCGCATCGCTCACTTGCTGGACGAATTTGGCGTCGAGTACATCGAGCTGACCTCGCCGCTGGCCTCGCCCCAGAGCCGCAAGGACTGCGAGGCCGTCGCCAAGCTGGGCCTCAAAGCTAAGATCCTCACCCATACCCGCTGCACCATTGAGGACGCCAAGGTCGCCGTCGGCACCGGCGTGGATGGCGTGGACGTGGTCATCGGCACGTCGTCGCAGCTACGCACCTTTAGCCACGGCAAGGATATCCCCACCATCATCGAGATGGCCCACGACGTCGTCAGCTACTTGCTGTCGCAGGGCGTGGAGGCCCGCTTTAGCACCGAGGACTCGTTCCGGAGCGAGCGCGATGACATCTTTCGCATCTACCAGGAGGTAGATAGCCTAGGCGTCAACCGCGTGGGCATCGCCGATACCGTGGGCGTCGCCACGCCATTCCAGGTGTACGACATCGTCTCCGAGCTGCGCAAGCGCGTCTCTTGCGACGTCGAGTTCCACGGCCACAATGACTCGGGCTGCGCCATCGCCAACGCCTACGCCGCGATAGAGGCCGGCGCCACCCACGTGGATACTAGCGTCCTAGGCATCGGCGAGCGCAACGGCATCGCGCCGCTGGGAGGGTTCATCGCCCGCGTCTATGCCACCAACCGCGAGTTCGTGCGCAAGTACAACCTGCCCGTCCTGCGCGAGCTCGATCACGTCGTCGCCGAGATGGTCGGCGTGGACATTCCCTTCAACAACTATATCACCGGCATCACGGCGTTCTCGCACAAGGCAGGCATCCATGCCAAGGCCGTGCTCAACAACCCCGAGACCTACGAGATCCTCGATCCGCGCGACTTTGGCATGACGCGCTATATCTCCATCGCGCACAAGCTCACCGGCTGGAACGCCATCAAGATGCGCGCGCAGCAGCTCGACTTGCAGATCCCCGATGGCAAGATCAAGGAGCTGACGTCCCAGATCAAGGCGCTGGCCGACGAGCGCCCGCTGACGCTAGACGACGTCGATAGTGTACTCCAATCCTGGACCGCGGAGGAGGCCAGCCATGCCTCCTGAGCCCATGACGCTGGCGGAGCAGATCATCTCCCACGCTACCGGGCAGCCCGCCCGCGCCGGCGACCTGGTCATCGTGCCGGTGCATCGCTGCATGACCCACGATTCCCTCACGCCGGAGGTCATCGACGCGCTGGAGGACGACCTGGGCGTGACCCGCATCCAGGACCCCGACCGCGTGGCCGTGATCATCGACCACGTGGCGCCGGCCAGCAGCGTGGCCACGGCCAACGCGCAAGTTCGCGTGCGCCGCTGGGTCCGCGAGCAGGGCATTCATCGGTTCTATGACGTCGGCGCGGGCATCTGCCACCAGATCATGGTGGAGGAGGGCCTGGTCCAGCCGGGCGAGATCGCTCTGGGCACCGATTCGCACGCCACCGCCTATGGCGCCATCGGCGCGCTGGGCACCGGCGTGGGCACCCGCGACATGGCCCTGGCCCTCGCCTCGGGCCACACCTGGCTCCGCGTCCCAGAGACGCTGCGCGTGCGTCTGCGTGGGCGCTTTCGCCCTGGCGTCTATGCCAAGGACTTGAGCCTACACCTCTGCGGGCTGCTGGGCCTGGACGGCGCCACCTACCAGGCCGTCGAGTTCCACGGCGGCGACTGGCTGACCCTGGACGAGCGCCTGACCCTGGCCGGCATGACCACCGAGCTGGGCGCCAAGGCCGGGCTGTTCCCGCCCACCGGCGTCGTGGCCGAGGGCCTAGCCGTGCCGCCCTGGCTGCGCGTGCAGGAGGGCGCCAGCTACGCCCGCACGTTGGACGTGGACCTGTCCGAGCTGCGGCCGCTGGTCGCCGTCCCGCCCGAGGTGGACCACGTCACCCCCGCCCAGGAGCTAGCCGACGTGGCCGTGGACCAGGTGTTCATCGGAACCTGCACCAATGGCCGTCTCTCGGACCTTCATGTCGCCGCCGAGATCATGTCGGGCAAGCGCGTCGCGGCGGGCGTGCGGCTGCTGGTGATCCCAGCTTCGCACCGGATCCTGCAGCAAGCTACCGCCGATGGCACCCTGGCGACGCTACTTGCTGCGGGCGCCACCGTAGGCACACCCGGCTGCGGCCCCTGCATCGGGCGCCACATGGGCGTCATGGGCGCCGGCGAAGTGGCCCTCTCCACGGCCAACCGCAACTTTCGCGGGCGCATGGGCGATCCCGATGCGCGGATCTATTTGGCGTCGCCCGCCGTGGCCGCCGCGTCGGCCCTCACCGGCCGCATCACCGACCCCGCCGAGCTCTAGGAGGTCCCATGGCACGCGTCTGGCTCTTTGGCGACAACGTCGATACCGATCAGATCGTCCCGGGACGCTATGCGCCCTATATGACCTCCGAAGAGGAGCTGCGCCAATACCCGTTCATAGAGGCGCGGCCCGCGTTCGCGGCCGAGGTGCGCCCGGGAGATATCATCGTGGCCGGCAGCAACTTTGGTTGCGGCTCGTCACGCGAGTACGCCCCCCGCGCCTTGGTGGCGGTGGGGATCGCGGCCATCGTCGCGCCCAGCTATGCCCGCATCTTTTTCCGGAACGCCCTCAACCTGGGCCTGCCGCTCTTTGAGGCAGACCTCACCCAGCGCCTGCAGGACGGCCAGCAGGTGACGCTGGACGTCGCGCGCGGCACCATGATCGCCGGCGACGAGACGTTCCAGTTGCCCCCGCCGTCCGCCTGGGTGGCGCGAGTCTGGCGGGCAGGCGGCATGGTGGCCTACTATCGGCAGCACGGCGCGTTCCCGCTGGAGGAGGCTCGGCCATGACCCACACCATCTGCCTGATCGAGGGCGACGGCATCGGCCACGAGGTGATCCCCGCCGCGGCGGAGGTGCTGCGGGCTACCGGGGTGTCACTGGTCTTCAGCCAAGCCGAGGCCGGCTGGGATACGTTCCAGCGCATCGGCACGGCCCTCCCTGACGAGACCGTCGAGGCGGTCCGCCGGGCCGATGCCACGCTATTTGGGGCTGTCTCCTCTCCCCTAAGTCCGGTGGAGGGCTATCGCAGCCCTATCGTAGCGCTGCGCCGCGAGCTTGACCTCTATGCCAACCTGCGTCCCGTGAACTCGCAGCCGGTGCCCAGCTCACGCCAGGGCATCGATATGCTCATTGTCCGCGAGAACAGCGAGGGGCTCTATGCCGGTCGCGAGCGCATCTCCGGGTCCGAGGCTATCACCGAGCGCCTCATCAGCCGCGCTGGGTCGCTGCGCATCGCCAACGTGGCCTTTCGCTTGGCACGGGGGCGCCGTCGGAAGGTGACGGTGGTCCACAAGGCCAACGTGCTGCGCGCTACCTGTGGCCTATTCCGTGAGACGGCCTTCAAGGTTGCTGCCGAATACCCCGACGTGACCGTGGAAGAGATGCTGGTGGACTCTGCCGCCATGCGCTTGATCACCGAGCCGGAGCGGTTCGACGTGCTGGTCACGACGAACCTGTTCGGCGACATTCTCTCGGACGAGGCCGCCGCGCTGGTGGGCGGCTTGGGTCTAGCGCCCTCGGGCAACGTGGGCGACGACTATGCCGTATTCGAGCCAGTACACGGCTCGGCGCCGGACATCGCCGGGCAAGGGCGCGCCAATCCCGTAGCCGCAATCCTGGCCGCCGCCATGCTGCTGGCGCACCTGGGCGTCATCCCGGCGGCCGAACTCATCCGCGAGGCCGTAGGCGCCGTCCTGGCCGAGGGTCCTCACACGCCCGATCTGGGCGGCACCGCCACCACCGATGACGTCACCCGTGCCATCATTGCCCACATGGAGGAGAGCTAACATGCGCGTTGGTATGCTCCTTTCCCGCGTCCGCGTCGAGGAAAAGTTGCTGCTCAAGGCGTTCGAGGAGCGCGGCGTAGACGTGGAGATATATGACGACCGCAAGATCGTATTTGACATGCACGACCCAGGCCCCTTTGCCGAGCTCGACGTCGTCTTGGAGCGTTGCATCAACCACTCGCGCGCCCTGGCGTCGCTGGAGCAGCTCAACGCCTGGGGCATTCGTACCGTCAACACGGCCGACGTCGCCAACGTCTGCGGCGACAAGTTCGCTACCACCCGCGCGCTGATCCAGCATGGCGTGCCCACACCGCGCACCATGCTGGCCTTTACCCAAGAATCGGCGTTGGCGGCCATCGAGACCATGGGCTACCCCGTGGTGCTCAAGCCTGCCGTCGGCTCGTGGGGACGGCTGATCGCCAAGATCAACGACCGCGATGCTGCCGAGGCCATCCTGGAGCACAAGCAGATCCTGGGCAGCTACCACCACTCGGTGTTTTACATCCAGGAGTATATTGCCAAGCCACAGCGCGACATCCGCACCTTTGTCGTCGGCGACGAGACCATCTGCGGCATCTATCGCGCGTCCGCGCACTGGATCACCAACACCGCTCGGGGCGGCAAGGCCAGCAACTGCCCCATCACGCCCGAGCTGGATGACCTCTCGCGGCGGGCTGCCCAAGCGGTGGGCGGCGGCGTCGTCGCCATCGACGTGCTCGAGCGTCCCAGCGGCGAGCTCCTGGTCAACGAAGTCAACTATAGCATGGAGTTCCGTAATAGCATCGATACCACCGGCGTGGACATCCCCGGCAAGGTGGTTGATTACGTCTTGCGCGTGGGGAGGGGCGAGGCATGAGCGCGCTGCGCGTTTCCATCGTCGGCGCATCAGGCTATGCCGGCGGGGAGCTGCTGCGGCTCCTGCTGAGCCACCCCGACGTGACCATCGGCCAAGCCACCTCCGAGAGCAACACGGGCCGCTACTGGCACGCCCTGCATCCCAACCTGCGCGGCCACACCCAAGAGCGGTTCGTCAGCATCGCCGACTTGGAGCCGTGCGACGTGCTCCTTACTGCGTTACCCCACGGCGAGACGGTCCGCCGCATCGATGACCTGTGTAAGCTCGCGCCCCGCATCATCGATCTCTCGGCCGATTTCCGCTTACGCGATCCGGCCCTCTATGAGCGCTGGTACCGCCAGCCGCACCCCCGGCCCGACTGGTTGGAGCGTTTCGTCTATGGTCTGCCCGAGATCAACCGCGAGGCCATCCGTGATGCCACACACATCAGCGGTGTAGGCTGCAATGCCACCGCCACCATCCTGGCGCTCTGGCCGCTGCTCCAGGCCGACCTGATCGACCGCGAGCGGGGCATCATCATCGAGGTCAAGGCGGGATCGTCCGAGGCAGGCGCGTCGGCGGGGCCCGCGTCACATCACCCGGACCGTTCCCGCGCCGTGCGCTCCTTTGCGCCCACCGGTCACCGCCACACCGCCGAGGTTATCCAGGCCGTGCGCATGACCGGCGCCCCTGCCGATGTCCACATGTCCGTGACGGCCATCGAGCTGGTGCGGGGCGTCCTGGCGACGGCGCACGTCTTTCTGCCCGCAGCCCTGCGCGACGGCTTTGCGCTCAAGGACCTATGGAAAGCGTACCGCGGCGCCTATGGCGACGAGCCGTTCGTCCGGCTGGTGCGCGAGCGCCAGGGAGTTTACCGCTACCCCGAACCCAAGATCCTGGCCGGCAGCAACCACGCCGACGTGGGCTTTGACTATGACCCCGACACGGGGCGCATCGTGGCCATCGCCGCCATCGACAACCTGATGAAAGGCGCCGCCGGTAGCGCCGTTCAATGCCTCAACCTGATGTGCGGCCTGCCCGAGACCGCCGGGCTCGGCTTCCCTGGCTTGCATCCCGTCTAGCGTCGAGAGGAACCGCCATGTTAGTCGTCAAAGTGGGTGGGAGCGAGGGTATCAATCTCGATGCCGTCTGCGACGACGTCGCCAGCCTCTGGAATGAGGGCCAGCCGATGGTGCTAGTCCACGGCGGGTCCGCGCGCACCAACGAGGTGGCGACTCAGCTCGGCCATCCGCCCCAGTTCGTCACGTCAGTTTCGGGCTATACCAGCCGCCGCACCGACCGCCAGACCCTTACCATTTTCGAGATGGTCTATTGCGGCGAAGTGAACAAGGGCATCGTCGAACGGCTGCAGGCGGCCGGGGCCAACGCGCTGGGCCTGTCAGGGCTGGACGGCCGCCTGCTCCAGGGACACCGCAAGGGCGCGATCAAGATCATCCACAAGGGGCGGCGCATGGTGCTCCGCGACGACCTCACCGGCACCGTGGACAAAGTCAACGCCGACCTGCTGCGCCTGTTGCTGAAGAACGGCTACCTGCCGGTGGTCACACCGCCGGCCATCAGCTACGAGGGCGAGGCCATGAACGTAGATGGCGATCGCGCCGCCGCGCGCATCGCCGCCGCCTTGAACGCCGAGCGGCTGATCATTCTCAGCAACGTGCCCGGCCTGCTGCGCGATTTCCCCGACGAGAGCAGCCTGATCCCGCGCATAGACGCCACCCGCGTAGAGGAGGCCATGGCCCACGCCGAGGGTCGCATGCGCATCAAGATCTTGGGTGCCACCGAGGCCATCGCTGACGGCGTCGGTTCGGTCACGTTCGCAGATGGCCGCATCGCCCAGCCCGTCCGCAATGCCCTGGCCGGCCGGGGCACCGTCATCGCCTGATTCAAGAACACCGCAAGGGAGGCACACGCCATGGATAGCATCGCTCAGGAAGCCCGCTACACCAGCGGGGTCTATTTCAAGCGTGATGTCGCCATCGTGCGCGGCCAGGGCGCCCTCGTGTGGGATCAAGACGGTCGGGAGTATATTGACTGCGTCGGCGGGCATGGCGTGGCCATCGTGGGGCATTGCAACTCCGATGTGGTAGAAGCCATACAACGGCAAGCGCAGCGGCTCATCACCTGCCCAGAGGTATTCTACAACGACGTCCGCGCCGAGTTGCTGGACGAACTGATCCGCATCGCGCCGGGCGACCTAAACCGGGCCTACCTGTGCAGCTCGGGCACCGAAGCTGTCGAGGCGGCCATCAAATTCGCGCGCATCAGCACGAGACGCACCGACGTCGTGGCAGCCAAGCATGGCTTTCACGGGCGCACGCTGGGTGCGCTCTCGGCCACCTGGGAGCCCAAGTATCGGCGCGGTTATGAGCCGCTGGTACCGGGATTCACCCACATCACCTACAATGACGTGGAGGAGTTAGAGGCAGCGGTCACCCCTGACACCGCCGCCGTGATCCTGGAATTGGTCCAGGGTGAGGGCGGCGTCAACCCGGCCACGCCCGAGTTTGCCGCCGCTATGCGTCGCGTCTGCGATGCCACCGGCGCACTGCTCATCGTGGACGAGGTTCAGACCGGCCTGGGACGCACCGGGACCATGTTCGCCTGTCAACGCTACAATGTCCAGCCGGACCTGATGGCCCTAGCCAAGGCGCTGGCTGGCGGCCTGCCGATGGGCGCCACGTTGCTGGGACCCCGCGTCAACGGCCTCGCGCCTGGCGTACATGGATCTACCTTCGGCGGCAATCCTCTCTGCTCTGCCGCCGCCTTGGCCACGTTGCGCTACATTCAGGAGCACGACCTGCCCGCCCGCGCCGCCCGTCTGGGGGAGCGGGCCATGGCCCGCCTGGGAGCCATCGACAACGTGTTGATCAAGGAGGTACGCGGCCTGGGCTTGATGATCGGCGTGGACCTGCGCAAGCGCTCGACGCCCTACCTGAAGGCGCTGATGGAGCGCGGCGTGATGGCCCTGCCTGCAGGTAGCACCGTCCTGCGGTTGCTGCCGCCGCTGGTCATCACCGAGGAGCAACTCGACGCTGTCTGCGAGGCCGTGGAGGAGGTGCTGGCGGCGTGAGCCAGGCGTACCCGACCGACGAGCAGGCCATCGCGCTGCTGGAGGCGCTGGTGCGTATCCCCAGCCTCTCGGGGCAAGAGGGCGAGGCTAGCCGCTATGCCGTGGATGCTATGGCCGGCATGGGTTATAGCGGCACCCGCGTGGACGAGGTGGGCAACGCCACCGGCTATGTGGGCGATGGCACGCGCGTTGTGATCCTGCTGGGCCACATTGACACGGTGCCCGGCGTGGTGCCGGTGCATCGCAAGGACGGGCTACTCTACGGGCGGGGCACGGTGGACGCGAAAGGGCCCTTGGCGACGATGATGGTAGCTGCCGCGCGCGCGCGTCCGTTGCGTCACCTGCGCGTGCGCGTCATCGGCGCGGTAGAGGAAGAGGCGGCCACATCCAAGGGTGCGCGGCACATCGCGCCGCGGCACGCGCCTGTCGCGAGCGTCATTGGCGAGCCCAGCGGTTGGGACCGCATCACCATCGCTTACAAGGGGCGCATGCTGGTGGACTATCAGCTCGAGCGGCCCGTGGGCCACAGCGCCGGACGCGCTCCCAACGCTCCCGAGGAGGCCATCGCCTTCTGGCAGGATCTCTGCGCCTGGGCCGAGAGGGCCAACAGTGGGTGCCAGCGCGCCTTTGACACCATCGATCCCAGCTTGCGGTCACTGAATACGTCCAGTGATGGCTTGCACGAGCGCGTCACTATGCGCATCGGCTTGCGGCTGCCCCTCAGCGCCGATCCCGCCGCTCTGGCCGACCGCCTGCGCGGTTGGGCCGGCAACGCCGTGGTGACCATCCACGGCGTGGAGCGCGCCTACCGCGCCAAAAAGCGCACCCCCCTCACCAGCGCGTTCCTGGCTGCCATCCGCGAGGAAGGCTCACGCGGCGCCTATGTGACCAAGACGGGCACCTCGGATATGAACGTGGTGGGACCGGCCTGGGGCTGCCCCATCGTGGCCTATGGGCCAGGCGACTCGTCTTTGGATCATACGCCCGATGAGCACATCGTCCTAGACGAGTACCTGGCAGCCATCCGCGTGCTAACACGGGCGTTGCGCGGCCTGGATGAGCAGGCGGGCGCAGGGCGGGTGTAAGAGAGGGACATCTCTCTCCCCCACGAAGAACGTGAGGGAGGGGGCCGGGGGTGAGAGTTGCTCGCATCACCCTTCCGTCAACGCCTCCACCAGGCGATCAACTACCGGCTCAAACTCGGATGCCTCGTACTCGGAGAGACGCCCCTGGTCCGCCAGCTTGGAGATGTCAGCCTGCAGCGGTAGCCGCCCCAAGAGCGTCGTACCCATCTTTTCCGCGATCTCGGCAGCGTGACTCTCACCAAAGACTCTGATCTCGCGCCCGCAATCGGGGCACACGATCATGCTCATGTTCTCGATCAGCCCCAACAGAGGCACGTCCAACTGAGCCGCCATGGACGAAGCTTTGCGCACCACCATCCCTGCCAGGCTCTGCGGCGTCGTCACCAACACCACGCCATCCAACGGGATGGACTGCATTACCGTCAACGAGGCGTCAGACGTGCCTGGAGGCAAGTCCACCACGAGGTAATCCAGCTCGCCCCAAACCACGTCGCCCCAGAATTGCTTGATAGCGCCGCTCACTAGCGGCCCGCGCCAGATCACGGCCTGGTTGGGGTCCTGCAGCAGCAGGTTGATGGACATCACCTTGATGCCCTCGTCCGTCTCCACGGGCAGGATACCGTACGGGCTGCCCAACGGCCGCACCTGCTCCGGCAGCAGCATCTTGGGTATGCTGGGGCCGGTGATATCGGCATCGAGCAGGCCCACGCGCTCGCCGCGCCGTCGCAGCGCCAGCGCCAGCAGCGCCGCTACCGACGACTTGCCCACGCCGCCCTTGCCCGAAAGCACCGCGATCACGTGATGAACCTTGTTCAGTGCCGCGGCCGTACCTTCCTTTTCCTTCTGCTTGCCAAAGATACGATCCTTTTCCTCTTGCGTCATCTCGCGGACGTTCACGACTACGTCGCGGATGCCATCCAGCGCCAGCAGTCGCTCGCGCGCATCGTCCTTCATCCGTGCCTGCATAGGGCACGCCATGGTCGTCAGGGCCAACGTAAAGCTCACCACGCCGTCCTCTAACGCCACATCGTGCACCATCCCCAGCTCCACAATACTACGGTTGAGCTCGGGATCCATCACTTCCGACAAGGCTTTATGCACCTGTTCTAGCGTCGCCACTGCTCCTTCTTTCTTTCATGCTCGTACACCCACATCGGCGCCTGGTGACGCCGAACCAGCTCGATTATAGCACCAGGCATCCGCCGCGTCATAGTCGCACGCACGCCACACCGGCTCGAGGAGCTTGACACATGCGGGAGGTAAAGACTAGAATCGATTTGTAGGCATCTTTTCGGTGGTTGCCATCCTCCGATGGCCCTCTTCACCGAGGGTGCGTCACACTTGGGACCGCGGTCGCTATCGCTGCTCATATGAG
>CAZTMY010000064.1:0-10881 GCA_964614895.1 uncultured Anaerolineales bacterium | reverse complement strand
GCTCGCCAATCACCAAATAGATGCGGACCACCCTCTCAGCTCCTGCCTCCGAGGCGTGGCGGCAGACGATATCTAGGATGCTCTCGGTAACAGCAAGTTCATGCATAACCCGGTCATTGTAGGCAGGCAGCAGAGTCGATCCAAATGGAAGATAGCGAACGATGCCGCCCGACGCCTACGTACTGGCAGGAGGGGCAGCGTTCACGAATACGAACCACGCGCCGCCCAAGCCTAAGGTGAGGTCCCCGACACTAAAGACGTTTGAGAGAGGCCAGCTAGCAGGGATGTACCAGATGTCTCCTAGAAACCACAAGGGGGTTTCAGAAGTAGCTACCACGGAGTTGCAGGAAATTGCGGCGGCCGCTTCTTGGGGTGTGGACGCCAAGCCAGCCAGACGCAGCGCCTCCATAGAGGCTGGCATGGACCCTCCGTTCGCCAAGATGGCGGCGCCGTTGAGAAAGAGCCCCAAGCTCATCAGCGGGATACCGGGCACACGCCAGTTGGCTACACAAAAGATGGCCACGGAGACCATGCTTATCACATAGCAACCGTGCCAGAGCGTCTCTAGGTAGGGGATGCTCTTCCAAGCACGAGAGAAAAGCAAAACCTGTAGGCCTAGACCCAAAAACACGAGCCACGGCCATCGGAAGTGTACCCGGGATAGTGCCGAGAGACTGCGCCAGAACACCAAAGATGCGACAAGCCCCGCAACAATGCCAAGCAGTAGAATCACGGGACCGCGCTCCTCTTGGCCTCACCCACGCGCCAGGCCAAATGCCCGTTGGTCTCGTCCACCAACTCTAGCATGGCATCCACAACTTGCGGGTCGAATTGCCCTCCCGCATTGTCGCGCAGTTCCTGGAGTGCCTCCTCCAGTGAAAGAGGATCGCGATACACCCGACGAGATGTCATCGCGTCAAATGCATCTGCCACGCGCAAGATGCGGCTACCAAGGGGTATGTCCTCGCCTCGCAGCCCACTGGGATAACCGCCCCCATCATAATCCTCGTGATGATGAAGGATGAGATCCTGGCCCTCGCTGAAGAGCCGGAAGCTGTTCACCAGGCGAGCCCCGATGCGTGGGTGCTCCTGGAAGGCAACACGCTCAGTTGTATCGAATGCCCCAGGCTTGAGGAGAAGCGAGTTGCTCATGCCGATCTTGCCAAGGTCGTGGAGACGCCCGGCCATGCGGATTGTCTCGACGTTGTCATCGCCCAGTCCGAGCTGACGAGCGAGGGCTGCGGCAATCTCGGCGACGCGCTGAGAGTGCTGGAACGTATTCGGATCACGCTCGTCAATCGAGTCCGCCATACCGATAAGGGCCTCGCGAGTCTGCCGCTGCAGCTCGCTGATGTATTGGAGTGACTGCCGCACGACAACCAGTGGCAAGACCAGCGTGATGATGCTCCACCATTGGTTCTGCCACATCGTGGCCATGACCGCGCCCAGAGGGATAATCGTGAGACTGTCCCAGATGATATCGCGAAAGTTGATCCGCCACAATCGACTATACGCCGCGCCCGTTGTGAGCGTTACGACGGTAGTCACCAAGCCGGTGTTGATCACAAAATAGGTGACCATGATCAGCATCACGGCCCCAGCGTTGCGCAGCGAATCGAACGGAAGGCGCGACCCCACGTGTAGACCTTCGTAAGCGAGCGCAGCGATGCCAAAGGTGAGCGTCATCTCCGCGGTATTGAAGGCGGCCTTGTACCAGGGCCGGCGTAGCCCAATCTCACCTCCGAGAGTGCCCAGAGCTGTGATAAGCACCGTAGCAGGGGGGCCATAAATGATAGCGGCCGCCGTTTTAACGGCACATGAAACGGTAATCTCAGCGTTATCGATGAAAGGGAAAACAATGGGGTAAAGATCAGCGAGTGCGATCAAACCCGCAAATAAGAGAATTTGGGCGACCAAGGTAGGATCCCACGGCATAAAGAAACACGCCAGCCCAACAGCAACCAAGGCCAGCGTCACTATACACAGAATATATGCTTGCGCTATCCGAGGCAGGGATCTCATAGCATAATCGCTTTTGGTGAACCGCAGACGCTCGGCCTTAGACGCTCATCCGCTCGCTGCAGCCCCGGCGGGACGCGAGCTCTGCGGGTGCCGAGAGCCAAAGCTCTACGTCACCCTACAGCCCTGCTGGTACCTAGCGCCACTTCCAGCCAGCGGCGGCCGTAGCAATAAGACCAGCAGCTACCATGACAACGTACATTGCTCGAACGTAGGCCGATCTGATGCGCCATTTCATGGGGAAACTCCTTCCGATCAGGAATGAAGGAACAATGCGTTCCGAGTTCCCCTTCGCTCCGCTCTGGCCGTGCTCACACACAGCCGAGGCCGAGCGCCTAGCGGTTACACCCCCTTTGTAATGACGCCCTAGCCGCCACTTGGCCCCTCTTGAGAGAAGGCGCTCCACAGCTCAAGGCGCCGGTTAATTGCATCCAACGTGGCCTTGGCAGCTGCTGTCGGCAGGCAACGCCCGACGATACAGGTGCCCGCGAGTTCTTCAGAGGCTCCCTGTCCCTCTGCTGAAACCATCGCAAACATCACATCATGGTCTCCGGCACGGATGATGCGAGACTCGGCTAGACGAAGCGCCATAGACACGCGCGTAACCTCGCCGACTGCTCGGAGCGTTGCCTGGGCGGCCGCGCGAGCAACGCTCGCCTGGTCATCCTGGGAGACAACTTCCTGGCAACGATGCTCACCGGCGGCCCCAGCTAGCGTCACCCAGACGCACGCCTCCTCCGGCCTATAGAGTACGTCCACCAACTTGGGGCGCATGTACGCCCGAGCCGTAGGTGGCAATTGCACAATGCTGATCTTGCGATAGTCTACGGCAATCCCGTAGCGGGCTCGCAGGAGCGATTCGGTATCACGCACAATCCGCTTGGGATTCCGACCGAGCGGACCAATCACATGAATCTCGGCGATTGACCCGGCATCGTCGACAATCAGACGCGCCGCATCGACGCCTGTGATGCAGGCGATAGCCTCTTCCAGTTCGGGGATCGTGGCCGATCCGTCCGCCACAGAAACTCGCCTCCTCGATTCGCCTTGCGAAGCGCAGGCTCAATGCGCCCTTTGGGGAATATCTGGTGCGCACCCCTCCGCTAGGCCGACATCCCACTCGCTTACTTCCCATTATAGCATAACCCGGCGTGAGCCAAAGCGGTCCCGCGAATGTCGCATAGAGGCAGGCTCTGCCAGAGACCTTGGCGAGCCCCTTGACAACCTCGATGCCAGAACGTTGAATGGCGCTAGCGAACGACTAGGGATAAGGAGGTCCCGATGAGAAAACCGTACAACGTTTGGAGTCGTGAAACGCTACGTCGGCAAGGTCGCCCTCCGACCTACACAGGCGATCATCTCAAAGAGATCGCCTTTCCGCTAGGGGGTATTGGCACCGGGTGTGTATCGCTCTCTGGCACAGGAGGGCTGCGCGACTGGGAGATCTTCAACCGGCCCAACAAGGGATCTATCATGCCCTATACGTTCGCTACACTCTGGGCACAGGCACAGCAGCCAGGGCAAGATCCCATCACGCGGGTCCTGCAGGGCCCACCGCTGCCACCTTACTCGGGGCAGGGAGTGGACGGCTTCCAGGGGTTCGGACACGGCCACCAGCGCCTGAATGGCTCGGGCCTGCCGCCGATGAGATCCGTGACCTTTGCTGGGGTCTTCCCCTTTGGCAAGGTGGACCTGGCCGATCCCGTGTTGCCACTGGACGTATCGCTGGAGGCCTACTCCCCGTTCATACCGCTCAACCCCGACGACTCGGGGCTGCCCATCGCGGTGCTGAACTATCACATCCACAACAACAGCCAGACGGCCGTGGATCTGGCTTTGGCCTTCAACTTGTTCAACCCCATCGGTTATCCAGGAACGGGGGCCATCCAGGGGGCGCACCTCGGCCAAAATCTGAACGCCTACGTCGACGACGGCGTCATCCGCGGTCTGGCCATGTCTTCAGCCAAGCTCGCGGATGACGATCCCGCCTATGGCACCATGGCCCTCATGACTACCTGGCCAGACGTGTTCCACCAATCATCCTGGCTACGAGGCGGCTGGTTCGATGCGCTACATGACTTCTGGGACACCTTCTCGCGTGAAGGGAAGCTCCCTCCGCGAGATCTAGGCCCCTCCGAAGATGGCTCATCGGACGTAGGCACCCTTGGTCTACTAGCAACGCTCCAGCCCGGCGAGGCAACAACGCTACCTATTCTTCTGACGTGGCATTTCCCCAACTTTCAGAAGTATTGGGCATCGGCGCAGGCTTGCGATGAGTGTGGCCCCGGTCAACCTCAGTGGCGCAACTTTTACGCGTCCCAATGGCAAGACGCTTCCGACGTGGCGCACTACTATGCCGTCAACGAGGACCGTCTCTACGGCGCGACAAAGGCCTTCGCTAAGGCGTTGCTGGAAAGCACGGTTCCCGACCATGTCTTGGACGCGCTCTCGAGCCAAGCCTCGATTCTCCATAGCCCAACGGTATTGCGCTTGGAGGATGGCACCTTCTATGGCTTTGAGGGTTGTCACGGCCATGCCGGGTGCTGTGAGGGTTCGTGCACCCATGTCTGGAACTATGCGCAGACGGTAGCCTTTCTCTTCCCATCGCTCGAGCGATCTCTGCGCGATGCCGACTATACCTACAACCAGCGCGCGGACGGGCACATGGCCTTCCGGTTGCAACTGCCGCTGGGTAGCCCCATGTGGGAGTTCCACGCCGCAGCGGACGGCCAACTTGGCGGGATCCTCAAGGTATACCGCGACTGGCTCATCTCGGGGGACGATGACTGGCTCCAGCGTCTGTGGCCCAAGGTCACCAAGGCTCTAGAGTACGCTTGGCAGGAGTGGGATCCCGATCGGGATGGCGTCATCACCGGTATCCAGCACAACACCTATGACATCGAATTTGTCGGGCCGAATACCATGATCGGTTCCTTCTACCTAGGGGCCTTGCGCGCCGCCACGCGCTTGGCCGAGTACCTTGGCGACAAAGAACTTGCTACGACCTACCGTCAGGTGTACGAACGCGGCAGAGCTGCAATGGAAGATCTTTTCAACGGTGAGTACTATGTACAGCACTGCCCAGACGACGTCGAAATCAAGTATCAGTACGGTGACGGATGCCTATCGGATCAGCTCATCGGGCAGTGGTTCGCCCATATCGTGGGGCTGGGCTATCTGCTGGATCCTGAGCACGTGCGTAGCGCCATGAGGGCCGTCTTCGAGCACAATTGGCGCACCGACTTTTGGGAGCACGCCAATCCACAGCGTATCTATGCCTTGAACGACGAGCAGGGCTTGCTGCTGTGCTCCTGGCCGCGTGGGGAGCGGCCCCGTTTCCCCTTTGTGTACTCGGATGAGGTGTGGTGTGGCATCGAGTACCAGGTAGCGAGCCACCTGATCTATGAGGGGTTCGTCGACGAGGGGTTGGCCGTCGTCAAGGGCGTGCGCTCACGCCACGACGGTCGGCGCCGCAACCCGTGGAACGAGTTCGAGTGTGGCAGCCACTATGCACGGTCGTTGGCATCTTGGTCTGTACTGTTGGCTCTCTCTGGCATGCACGTCGACATGCCCAATCGCACGCTGCGCTTTGCGCCCAAGCTGGAAGTCGATCCATTTGGTTGCTTCTGGTCGACTGGCTCTGGCTGGGGGACCTTCCGTCAGAGCCAAGAGGGTTGGGCCGAACTCTCAGTGGCCTGGGGCAGCCAAAAGCTCGCCAGACTTGGCCTGGGCACGCTTTCCGGGACTGCCGCGCGGGCCATGGTGTCGGACGAGGTGGTACCGTGCACATGCGAACCAGGTTCGCAAGGCTGCGAGATCGTGTTCGAACCTGAGATCCACGTGCGAGAAGGCCAGACCCTGCGTGTGGAGCTCGAACCCTAGTTCCTGCGCGTGTTGCTCATCAAGCAGCCGGCTCGCTTACTTGGGGCCGGCTGCTTGCTATCGGGTCTACGTTATCAAGCGTGGTGATGGGTGAGTAGGCACACGCGTCGCTTTCCATAGCACGCTGACATGCTGAGTTGTGCACCAAACATGCAAAGGGAGGGTTGATGTGCAGAGTAAGCAGGTCACAGTTGAGTAGGCGTTGCCCAATGTGATTGGGGAGAAGCAGGCGGAGCAGGGGGAGACGGTCATAGTGGAGACACGTGTTCGGTGCTAGGAGCGAAGTTGCTCCCGGTGTGGGCAGCGGCCCGGTCCACGTGCACCAGTATCGTGATCAGCTCAAGCGGCACATGTGGCTGCGTCAAGAAGTGTGCTACTAGCACGGCACCGCAGCATAGCTAGCCAAGTTGTTGGTCATCAGGATCCGGAGACCCAGACTCTCCAGATTGTGATAGCCATAACCACTCCGGATGATGACCTTGATCTGCTTGCTCTCGTCCTCGGCGCACTCGATAGCTTATCGAGCTCTCTATGCGCCAACTCCCCAAACGCCTGCCGCACTAAAACGCCTCGCTGATGCCCACCTTCCTCGCCACTGGGTGCGTCAACCACAGTCCTCGTCGCTCTCCATGACCACCTTGCCGGCACCCAGCACACTGAAACCGCTGGGTGTATCTACTCACCCAGCATCACACTCGACAACACAGATGCGCCGCCATGACGACGCAACGCAGATCACCACACTCGCTTGCCGACGGAGAGTGAGCCTATAAGCCGAATTCTGTGCCCCGGAGTTCGGGGCGGCGGTCATCTATCTAGGGCGCCGATTGCTCGACGCCTCCAGCGACCTACCCGAGGCTCGGGCGAGCAACCCGTAGCCCCCGAAGGGGCCGGCCTCATGCTTGGTCTTGCTTCCAGCGGGGTTTGCCTAGCCGAGCCAGTTACCTGGCCCGCTGGTGGTCTCTTGCACCACCGTTTCACTCTTGCCGGCCCTGCCGGCGACTTGCTTTCTGTTGCACTATTCCGTCGAGTCACCTCGCCTGGGCGTTACCCAGCGCCGCGCTCTGTGAAGTTCGGACTTTCCTCGGGACGCCTAAAGCGCCACGCGACCGCCCAGCCCACTCTCCATTCTGATGATACCATCCGCCCAGACTGGTTGTCAAAGGGAATATCACCTCCGTTCGAGGCCGAGCCACGATGTGTTGACATGCCCCCATCAGCGTAGTACAAAAGACCTCGCGCGACTTTGAGGAGGGTTCATCATTATGCGCGTAAACGTGCTCCGGCTTCACCAAGATGACAACGTTGTCACCGCCATCCGCGAGCTACAGCCAGGAGATCAGTTACGGGCAGAGCAATCTCTGCCCGAGATCCGTGCACGGCAGCCTATCCCATTCGGCCACAAGGTGGCGATCCGCCCCATTGCCAAGGGCGAGCATGTCATCAAGTACGGCGCGTCCATCGGTATAGCAACGGCTGACATCGCAATCGGGGAACACGTCCACGTCCACAATCTTGCTAGTGTCCGGGGAGAGGCCACACGATGACCAAGGCAAGTTTCTGCGGCTATCTTCGTCCTGACGGCTCTGTAGGCGTTCGCAACCACATCGCCATTATTCCTTCATGCGGATGCGCACAGCACGCAGCCCGCATGATCGCTGCAGCCGTGCCCGAAGCCGCCCTCGTGGACTATAACGGGGGCTGCGGCGAGACCAGCGCAGACTTGGAGGTGGCCACGCGGCTCTTGGCACAGTACGGACGCCATCCGAACGTTGCGGCGTCAGTAGTGGTCAGCCTGGGCTGCGAGGGGTTGGACGCCCACGCCCTGTCCGCCCGCATTGCTGAGGGCTGGGCGCCTACCGAGCTCCTAGTTATTCAAGAGATGGGGGGCACTGAGCAGACTATCGCCCACGGTATAGAGCTCGCGCGGGCATTCGCGGCTGATAGCCGGCGGTATCAGCGTGAGCCATGCCCGATATCGGCTCTGACGATAGGCCTAGAGTGCGGCGGTTCCGACGCTACCTCAGGGTTGGCCGCCAACCCATCTTTGGGCGCGTTTGCAGATCGACTGATTGCCTTGGGTGGTCGCGCCATCTTGCCTGAGACCAGCGAGCTCCTGGGAGCGGAGCACATCCTGATGGCACGCGCCGCGACGCCCGACCTGGCTAGCCAGATTGAGCGCGTTGTCAAGGCTTGCGAGCGCGAGCTGAAGGCTACGGGTGAGGACATGACGGGCAAGCAGCCAAGCCCTGGGAACATCCGTGGCGGCATCTCGACGGTCGAGGAGAAGGCTCTTGGTGACGTTCTCAAGGGCGGCAGCACTCCGGTAGTGGACGTGCTGACCTACGGACAGCCGCCACGCAGGCCGGGCCTCTCGTTCATGGATACCCCGGGCAACGATTTGGCATCCGTGACCGGCTTGGCGGCAGCAGGCTGCCAGATCATCATCTTCACGACAGGACGTGGCAGCCCCACGGGGAATGCCATCGTGCCGGTGGTCAAGGTAACTGGTAATCCCGAAACCTATGCTCGCATGGGCGACGACATGGACATAAACGCTGGCGAGGTCATCGAAGGAAAGGCGACCATCGATGAGATGGGCAACCGCATCTATGACCTAGTACTGCGCGTTGCTGAGGGCGAGGAGACTGCTGCGGAACGTACCGGGCACCAGGAGTTCATGATGCTGCGAAAGGGTCCCTTGTACTAGCGGAGCATCCCCTAGACGCGAGTTGGTTCCATCATGCAGAAGACGGCCCTTACTGCCGCCCCAAGGGGTGGGGCGGCAGTAAGGGCCGTGCGGATACTGGTCATACGCTAGTCGCCGCAGCGACTAGCCGAGCGTCCGAAGTTGTGGGAACAGAATTACCTCGCGGATCGAAGTCTGATTGGTGAAGAGCATCGCCATCCGGTCAATTCCAAAACCCAACCCACCCGTAGGGGGCATCCCATGCTCTAGAGCCGTAATGAAATCCTCGTCCATGGGGTGAGCCTCTTCGTCGCCTGCCTCGGCGGCACGTCTCTGCTCGGCGAAGCGAGCCCGCTGTTCCAGTGGATCGTTAAGCTCGGAGAAGGCGTTGCCCGATTCCATCCCGGCGATAAAAAACTCGAATCTCTCCACCCAATCGGGATCACCGGGCTTGTTCTTGGCAAGGGGCGAGATCTCACGCGGATAATCCATCACAAAGGTTGGCTGGATCAGCTTTGGCTCGACATACTCGCCAAACAACGCGTCAACTAGCTTGCCCCACGAGGGCTGAGGGCTTACCGTCAAGCTCTGATCTTGCGTCGCCTGCCAGAGCGCCGCGTGATCGTCGAGTTCAGCGATATCGAGGCCAGTGGCCTCCAAAATGGCATCGCGCATCGTGATTCGATGCCAAGGCGGCGACAGATCGATGGTCTCGCCCTGGTACTCTAGCGAGACACGGCCAAGCACCTCAACGGCGACCTCGCTGTATAGCTGCTCTACCAGATCCATGATGTCGTGATAGTCAGCATAAGCCTGGTAGATCTCAATGGCTGTGAACTCGGGGTTATGCTTGGTGGAAATGCCCTCGTTGCGAAAGTTGTGGCCAATCTCGTAGACACGGTCGAGGCCGCCGACAATCAAGCGTTTGAGGTAGAGCTCATCAGCGATGCGCAGGTAGAGCGTCTGATCCAACGCGTTGTGATGCGTGACAAACGGCCGCGCGGCAGCCCCCCCATAGATGGGCTGAAGGATAGGCGTCTCAACCTCGATGAATCCACGGGCATCCAGAAAGCGACGGATGGCAGCAACCATGTGACTGCGCGTGAGAAAGATCCGTCGCACGTCCTCGTTAGCTATCAGGTCAAGGTAGCGTTGCCTATAGCGCGTCTCCACGTTGCGGAGACCGTGCCACTTCTCGGGCATAGGACGTAGAGCCTTGGCGATCAAGCGCAGATTGCTCACCAGCACTGTGATCTCACCAGTGCGCGTGCGGAAGAGCTCCCCCTCGGCCTCGATATAGTCGCCGAGATCGGTCATGCGGCGGAAAAGATGGTATGTTTCCTCACCAACTATGTCCTGCCGCACATAGATCTGAATCTTGCCGCTGCCATCCGCTAGGTGCGCAAAGGAAGAACGCCCCATGATGCGCTGCGACACCATCCGCCCCACGATCTGAACGTGAGGGCCTTCTCCGTCCTCTCGCTTTTCAAAGGCATCCAGCGCCTCGGCCACGGTATGGGTATAGCTCGCACGAGCAGGGTAAGGGTCAATGCCCTGCTCTCGCAACTCCTCTAGCTTGGCGATTCGTTGAGACCGATGGTCTGAGTCTGCCATGTATGTGCTTACGCCCGTCTATGCAATCTCGATGATGCTCAGGTGCCGAGTATGTCCCGTCGGCGTCTTGACGTCGACCTGGTCCCCGACTGCTTTGCCCAAAAGAGCCCGTCCAACAGGGGACTCGTTGGAGATCAGGCCGTCCAGCGGGGCTGCCTCCGCGCTGCCGACGATACGGTAGGTCTCGGGATCGTATCCCTCCTCGACGATAGTGACGCGAGACCCCACATGGACTGTAGCCGTCCCGCGGCCATCGCCATCGCTGACGATCTCGGCATTAGCGAGGATCTGTTCAATCGCGCGAATACGGCCCTCGATAAAGGCCTGCTCGCGTTTTGCCTCCTCATAGCCTGCGTTCTCGCTCAGGTCACCCTCTTCTATGGCGGCACGTAGGTGCTTGGCGATCTCCGGTCGCTTCTCGCGCACCAGACGGTCGAGTTCTTGCTGTAGGCGCTCACGCCCCTCCGGGGTGACGTACGTCGGTTTCTGTTCCATAGACCCACAACCTCGCATCCATGCCGCAGACAGAGAAAAAGGAGGCGCCGAGAGGCGCACAAGCGGAGATATGACCTCACTGCTGCCGCCATTATAGCGCCCGCGCCGTTCGCTGGCAAGTGCCCAATGTGGCTGCGCCAAGAGATCGTTACCAGGTATTAGGCGCGATAGTGGCCAAGTCT
>CAZTMY010000063.1:0-10970 GCA_964614895.1 uncultured Anaerolineales bacterium | reverse complement strand
AGCGCATCGTCGTAAGCATCGACGCTCGTGGCGGGCGCGTGGCGACGCACGGCTGGCGCGAGATCAGTGAGATCTCGGCCATGGACCTAGCGCACCAGATGGAGAGACGTGGAGTGCGGCGTGTCGTCTATACTGATGTCCAGCGTGACGGGATGCTGAATGGTATCAACGTCGAAGCGACGCGTCGCCTTGCCGAGGAAACGGGACTGTCCGTGATCGCGTCAGGTGGCGTGGGATCGCTGGACGATATCCGTGCACTAACCAGCGTGGGAGAGGAGCGCATCGAGGGCGTCATTGTCGGAATGGCCCTATACGAGGGCCGATTCTCGCTAGCCGAGGCAATCGCAGCGGCCGATGCTGTGGAAGGAGAATAGAATGCTGGCCAAACGGATCATCCCTTGTCTAGATGTGATGAACGGTCGCGTCGTCAAGGGAATCAACTTTGTGAACCTCCGTGACGCTGGCGATCCCGTAGAGCAAGCCAAGATCTACAGTGACGAGCGCGCTGATGAGCTCGTATTCCTGGATATCACGGCTTCACACGAGCGCCGCGACATCGTGGAGGACATGGTGCGTCGTGTGGCGGATGTGATCAACATTCCATTCACCGTCGGTGGCGGGCTACGCACTGTAGACGACCTGCGCCGGATCCTGCTGGCGGGTGCTGACAAGACCTCCATCAACAGCGCTGCGGTACGGACGCCCGACCTCATCGACCAGGGCGCCAAGCGTTTTGGGAGCCAGTGCATCGTGGTAGCCATCGACGGCAAGCGGGGCGCTGACGGCCAATTTGAGGTCTATATCAATGGTGGTCGCATCGCTACGGGCAAGGATGCTGTGACCTGGGCGAAAGAGGTTGAGGAACGTGGTGCTGGCGAGATCCTGCTGACGAGCATGGATCGGGACGGCACAAAGGATGGCTATGACCTCGAGCTCACGAGGGCAGTCAGCGACGCGGTCTCGATTCCGGTCATCGCTTCAGGCGGTGCGGGCGCGCTAGAGCACTTTTACCAGGTGCTTACCGACGGTGGCGCCAGCGCAGCTTTGGCGGCCTCGCTGTTCCATTTCCAAGAGTATCGCGTCAGCGACGTCAAGAGCTACCTCGCTGACCGTGGTCTGCCAGTGAGACCATAGCCGTTATGAGCAGCCGTACCGATGGGAAGATGCAGCGAGTCGAGCCAAGCAAGCTCCACTGGGGCAAAGATGGGTTGCTGCCGGCGGTCATACAGGATGCGGACACGCGCCGCGTTCTGATGGTGGCTTGGGTGAACGCCGAATCGCTGGAACTGTGTTTCGAAACCCGGGAGACGTGGTTCTGGAGCCGAAGTCGCCGCTGCCTCTGGCACAAGGGTGAGACCTCCGGCAACACGCAGCGCATTCGGGATATCTTGGTCGATTGCGATGCGGACACGCTGCTCATGTTGGTAGAGCCGGCCGGTCCCGCGTGCCATACAGGCGCGACGAGCTGTTTCTTCCGGCGCTTGGGCCCTTCAGAGGAGATGCCATGACATCCGAAGTTATCGCGACGCTGAGCCGCATCATCGAAGACCGGAAGTTACATCCGCGCAACGGCTCTTACACCTGTGAGCTGTTGGAGGCCGGGCGCCCCGAGATCCTGAAAAAGGTGGGCGAGGAGGCTGCGGAAGTGGTGGTAGCCGGCGCGCTAGAGAGCGATGATCGGCTTGTTTACGAGACAGCCGATTTGGTGTACCACCTGCTGGTCATGCTGGCAGCTAGGGACCTTGGTTGGCAGGATATCGAGGCAGAGCTACAAAAGCGGTTCCACTGAGCTGGGGGTATCGTGGTTGCAGCATCAAACGATCGCGACTCGCATGCCCTTACGAGTCGGAACATGCCCCAGGTGGAGGCGATCCTTCTCGATCTTGATGGGACGCTCATCGAGACGGACGACCGCTGGGTCGCTCTACTCGCGACCAAGCTAGCGTGGCTAAAGCGCATCATGCCACGCCTGGATGTGGAAGCCTTGGCCAGGAGTCTGGTGACAGCCAGCGATGTGCCGGCAAACTATGCTATGTCTGCGCTCGAACATCTGGGCATTGGCAGTGGCTTCTTTGGGCTGGCGGATCGCGTTCGTCGTGCCAAGGGCCTGGCCACACGTGATGCATCCGAGCTAGTGCCTGGGTCGCGCCATCTCTTGAGCGAGCTGAAGGGACGCCTAAAGCTCGCGGTGGTAACCACGCGAGCGCGCGCCGAGACGACAGCCTTTATACAGCAAGCGCAGCTAGAGGACTGCTTCCAAGCAGTGGTGACCAGGCAAGATGTGCTTCGCATGAAGCCTCATCCCGAGCCCGTCCGCAAGGCAGCCGCACTCCTCAACGTGCCCCCAGAGGCTTGCGCCATGGTCGGCGACACAACCGCAGACATCAGAGCTGCCAAGCGCGCGGGGGCTTTTGCGGTAGCAGTGCTATCGGGATTCGGCCTGCGAGCGGAGCTTGAGAAAGCTGGAGCCGATCTAGTATTGCCGCGAGCCGAGCTGTTGCTCAACCATCTAGACCTGCGCGCACGTCCTAACGTGGAGATCCGATCCACTATGAGCCAGACACCACACTACTAGACCGCCCCGATATCCTCGGACTCTTCCAAGCCCGGGGCGATGCGCCAGAGCTTGTTTGCATTCTCGATCCGATCGATGTAGAGGATCCCATCCAGGTGGTCGAGCTCATGTTGGAACGCTTGGGCCAATAGTCCCTCGGCTCGGTAGCGGACCCCATGTCCCTTTAGGTCCTGGCCCTTGATAACTACCTGGGTTGAGCGCTTCACCATCCCCCTGAATCCGGGAACGGAGAGACATCCCTCGACCATCTCCTGTTGCCCGCGCCGACGGACGATTTCCGGGTTCACCAGCACATAGCGCTCGGCCGGCATAGTTACCTGACCCTCTTCATCGAGCTCCTCCGGAAGCTCTACCACGAACACACGCTGTAGTGCTCCTATCTGCGGCGCAGCGAGGCCCAAGCCATTGGCGGCATGCATAGTGTCGAACATGTCATCTACCAGCCGCTCCAAGGCCGAGCTGAAGCTGGTTACCCGCTTGGACTTTTGACGAAGCAGCGGATTCTCCGATGTAACAACGTCACGTACCGTCATATTTATCCCTCAGGCTGTTGTACACGCTTGGCCAAGTATAAGCCGCAGAGCCATGGCTGTCCATTTTCCGGCCTCTTGCCGCTGCGTCTCAGGGCCCTATAATGGGCGGTCCAGGGGGGCAAGCATGTTGCACGTATCCGTCATCGTCACGGTCCTCAACGAGCGTGAGACCATGCCGGCTCTGCTAGCATCGCTAGCAGAGCAGACCCGCCTGCCCGACGAGATCGTGATCGTTGATGGGGGATCCACCGATGGTACCCTGGCGTACCTGCGGAATGAAGCACGGCTTTCGCGCTTGTCGTTGACGGTGCTGTCATTGCCAGGCGCCAACATCTCGTCTGGCAGAAACCACGCCATCCGCGCGGCCAAGGGAGATGTGATCGCAGCGACCGACGCGGGGGTGCGCCTCGAGGACCACTGGCTTGAGCATCTAGTGGCCCCCTTCGAAGGCGAACCATCACCTGACGTCGTCGCGGGGGTGTTCCGGTCTGCCCCCGAATCGCTCTTTGAGCGCGCTCTCGGCGCCATCACATTACCGCGCCTCGACGAGCTGCAAAGCGACGCGTTCTTGCCGTCATCTCGCTCGGTCGCTTTCACGAAGGATGCTTGGTCGTCCGTAGGCGGCTATCCGGAGTGGCTAGATTACTGCGAGGACTTGGTGTTCGACCTCGCGTTGCGCCGGCAAGGTGCAGTCTTTGCGCTGGCTGCTGATGCGGTCGCTCATTTCCGACCGCGGCCGAACCTGGCAGCTTTTGCTAAGCAATACTATCGATACGCCCGCGGCGACGGCAAGGCCGACCTCTGGCGTCTACGGCATGCCATTCGGTATGGCACCTACCTGTTCGCTGGGCCAGCATTGCTGATCCTGTCCGCAGTCCACTCAGCTTGGTGGCTCATCGGGCTTGTGATAGGAGCAGTCGGCATGTTCAGTCGGCCAGTGCGTCGCCTACTGCCCGAGCTCAAACGCTCGAGATGGAAGGATGCAGTGGTGATGCTCGCCTTGCTGCCTGTCATCGTGATAACGGGCGATCTTGCCAAAATGGCTGGCTACCCTGTAGGCCTAGTTTGGCGGTGGCGTCACCGCGGGCGCGTAGATGGGCGTTACCGCGCCTAGTTCCCCGTTTGATTGCCCTCATTGGTGTGGTAGAATGAGACACAGATCTAGTCGCGGAGCGATGATGCAAGACGTAGCCATCGTCATCGTCAACTATAATACCCGAGAGGACCTGGATCGCTGCCTGAGCACGGTCCCTGATGCTGCTTCGGGCCTTGGTTACCAGACCATCGTGGTGGACAATGCCTCGGACGATGACAGCGCTGGCATGGTGCGTGAGCGTCACCCTTGGGCCATGGTGATCGAGACGGATCACAATGGTGGCTATGCGTACGCAAACAACATCGGGCTGCGTTCGGTTGGTTTTGGTGAACCTGGGAGCGCGTTCCGCTACGCGTTGCTGCTCAATCCGGACACGCTTCTGCCACCCAGGGCGCTAAGCCAGATGGTCGCGTTCATGGACGCGAACGACGATGTCGGCGTCAGCGGCCCCAAGCTAGTGCGGCGTGATGGGTCCCTGGATAAGGCTTGCCGTCGGAGTTTCCCGACGCCGGCTGTTTCCTTCTACCGCTTCACGGGGTTGAGCAAGCTCTTCCCCCAGAGCCGGTCCTTCGGCAAGTACAATCTGACGTATCTTGATGAGGATGCAGAGGCTGACGTGGATGCCGTGGTAGGCGCTTTTATGCTAGTGCGGGCTGAGGCCTTGGCGCAAGCGGGCTTGCTGGATGAGGCGTTCTTCATGTATGGCGAAGATCTTGATCTCTGCTATCGCATCAAGCAACAGGGATGGCGCGTCGTGTACCATCCCCAGGTAACCGTAATGCACGTGAAGGGGGCCTCCAGCCAGAAGGCCAGCACACGGGCCACTGTTGCCTTCTACGACGCCATGCGCATATTCCACAACAAACACTACCGAGCTGTAACGCCCGCGCCACTGAACTGGGCCATTGACGGTGGCATCACTCTCCTCAAGTGGAGCGCTTTGCTGCGTAACCGTCTGCGCTCTCCAATGCGCAGGCGCGTTGCCTCAGCGTAGGAGGCGCAGGGTATGTCTCGGAGGCTCAAGGGCCTGTTGGTCGTGGTCACGGCTCTGGTGGACGCCGCCATGGCCGCCGTTGCCGTGTACCTAGCCTATTGGCTGCGCCAGACCATCCCGTTCCCCACCGCCATGCAGTTGGGGCCCTTTCGTGGGTATGTGGGTGTGCAGGCCATCCTCGCGGTAACTGTCGTGCTAACCTTTTTCTGGTTCCGCCTGTATCATGTCGGACGCAGCTATTCACGCATTGATTTGTTCTACTCGATCCTCTCGGCCGTCTCTATCGCCACCATTGGCACGACCGCCCTCACCTACCTCCTCAACTCAGAGAGCACCGATCTCACGCGCGGCTTGATCATCTATGCTTGGTTCTTGACCATCTTGCTGACGGGGATCGGGCGGATTCTAACGGGGTGGTTACACAGGCTCGTCCGCCGTCAACACCTGGACCGCTTGGTGCTTGTGGGCACCAACGATGTGGCGCGCATGATTCTGCAAAAGACCCTGCAATCACCTGATCTGGGCTATCAGGTCATCGGTTTTGTGGATGACGACACGGATCGGCAGGAGATCGCCGGGTTGCCTGTTCTCGGCAGCCGCGCAGATCTCGAGCGCGTGTTGCGAGAGCACGGCGTCAAGGATGTTGTCATCACCATCAACGCGCCACACGACGAGATGCTCGACCTCATAGCAGCCTGCCAACGGGCGGACACGGCAGTTCGGTTATTCCCCGACTTGTTCCAGATCGTAGCTACCCGCCTGACCATTGACGATCTAGATGGCTTGCCGCTATTGACAGTACGTGATGTCGCACTGCGAGGGTGGAAGCTTACGCTCAAACGAGCCGTCGATCTGATCATCTCGGGGATTGGCTTGGTGGTCGTCTCTCCGCTAATGATGCTCATCGCTCTGATCATCAAGCTAGAATCGCCTGGCCCCGTTTTTTACTCACAGATCAGGGTGGGGCTAGACGGCAAGCCTTTCAAAATGCTCAAGTTCCGATCGATGCGTGTAGACGCAGAGGCGGACACGGGGGCGGTGTGGGCCGCCAGAGATGATCCCAGACGAACGCGTGTTGGCGCTTTACTGCGCAAGCTTTCGCTGGATGAGCTTCCGCAGCTAATCAACGTGCTCGTGGGCGAGATGAGCTTGGTAGGACCTCGCCCAGAGCGCCCCATGTTCGTCGAGCAGTTCCGGCAAGTCGTGCCCCGCTACATGGAGCGACACCTGGAAAAGGCGGGGATGACGGGTTGGGCACAGGTGAATGGCTTGCGGGGGAACACATCAATCGTGGAGCGGACCAAATACGATCTCTATTATGTCGAGAACTGGTCGCTCCTGTTCGACCTCAAGATCATGCTGCGTACAGTGGTGAACACGCTCCGCGGGGACAAGAACGCGTACTAGCTCCCTTCCGAGCTTGGCGCCAAACTTCCGAGACAGTCCCTCACAGCGGATCGCTCCCACGTCCTACTGGCCTGCCGCGTCGGTCACGACTTGGGCTGGGGCATCGTACGGCGCGCCGGGCAACGACATGGGCACATAGTTGCCGTCGAGCCAGTAGCCAGCTCCTGCGAGACGCCACTCGCCTTGGTTGCCTACCATGCCGGTTAGCTCCATGCGTACCATCGCCGATCGTCCAGGCTCGAGAAGAGAGAGGGACGCCTCGTCCGTGACCGTCTCGCCGCTGGTCTCCCCTTGCCACCCCCAGATTTCCAAAGGGATGCTTTCTGCCACGCGGTTGCCGACGTTGGTCACGCGGGCGAGGACGAGGGGACCTGTCGCTGAGGGGTATAGCTCCAGTGTCTCCACGACTAACTGGGGCCCCGCCACAAGAGTCTCGGTGCCATGGAGCACAAGTCGGTAAGTGTGTCCGCCACGCACGAGCGCGACGCCTCCGATTCGCCAGGTGCCGATCTGATCAAAGACCGGGCCGTTGCGTATCAGCAGTGTGCGCTTTTGGTCCGGATCAAGTCGCACGGGTTCGCCCAGTGTCGCTTCCCAGTTCCCTCCAGAGGGGCTGGTGCCCCAGACCAGCAGATCGTCGGCCTCTAGGCTATCGCTACCCCCATAAAGGAGCGTAACGGCCACCTCAATTGGCGTCCCTACGGAGGCCGACGAGGTGAATGACGCCGATGTCGGTGAGACGGGCAACGGCCTGATAGCAAATCTCCCGTCGAGAGCTAGGCCACAAGCGTGCTCCGCCGTAGCATAGCGCACGCTACGCACTTGCCAGATCCCTGCCAAGTCGGGGTACACGTGCAGCGCCACCGTGCGCAAGCTGCGCGCGGGAAAGCGCCACACTCCTTGCACATCTGCGAACTCGGTCTCACCGATGGGGCTTTCCAACATCACTTGAAACTCTGTGATCTCCAATGAGCGTTCGCCTTCGTTGCGCAGAGGCAGGATGAGGAGAGCTGGCTCTCCCAATTGTATAGAGGGAACCAAAGAGCGTGCCTCTCCGTCAGCGACCAGCATACCCGTACAGCCACCATTGACGATCAGGGCACCAACCTGGAGGGAACTCGTCGAATGGCCGAACAAATCGGTGAGCCGAGCCAGATCGGGGCATCGCCAAGCGCCATCCTCGCGCACGAGTAGCTCCACATGGAGGTGGCTGGCGCTTACGCCGGATGCGCCCGCGTAGCCGAGGAGCTCGCCTGCAGCGACCTCACGTGTCTCAAGATGCTCGTCTCGGAGATGCGCCAGCCGGATGAGCCAGCCGTCCATCGTCTGCAGATCGACATAGTTGCCCAGCGTTGTGCTTAGCGGGAGATCGTCACGTGCAAAGCGAGCTATGCCATCCGTGGGTGCATATACTGGGACCCCTTCAGGAAGCCCAAAGTCAAAGGCAATTCCAGTGGCTTTGGCGTGGGTCCAGTGGTCCTCGGGTCCCCAGGTCACGCGGTAGGCTTGACCACTCTGCCAAGGGAGGAGCCATCGACCGGGGGCGCCATAGTCAGGCTGATCGGCTCGCACCATGGCGCCCGGTGAGAGCCCGGCAAGACATACAGCCAGCAAGGCTATCAGCGCACCAGCTCTGGCTATGCGACGTCTCGTTTCTAACGACATATCAGCACCGGGAACCATGCCTCACGAAGGACGCGATCGACAGCGCTCCCCAAGAATGCCTTGAGCAGCGGTTGGTGACCATAGCCGCCCATCAACAGCAGATCGGACTGTTCCTGCTGCATCACTTTGAGCAACACTTCATGTGGTTCCCCCTTCAGGAAGCGGCCGTCCATCTGAGAGTGTCCAGCCTCCGCCAGGTACTCGAGGGCGCTTTCCAGTGTGGCACGGCTGTTTCGCCCCGTATCTACGGTGATGACAAGCCCGCGGATGTTCCAGCATGTGAGGATATGTCGGAACACAAAGAGGGCCTCTCTCGCTTTAGGGCTTCCATCGAAAGCAAGGATAGCGCGCTCTGGCACGCGCACCGCCGTACCAGGTACAGCCAAGATGGGACGCGCGCTCTGCTCGGCCACCATCTGGAAGATCGTGCCCAGAGGGCTCTCTGCCAACCGCCCATGCATGCGGCGCTGGTTGATAACGACCAAGTCATTCCAACGAGCACGTTCTATGATCTCGCGTGCCGGATCTCCGATACTCCAAGAAGTGGTATACTCTGCGCCCAAACTCTCACAGCGGAACGCGAACTCTTCCAGAAGGGCCATGGTATGGCGATGGTCCTCGTCACTATCAGATTTGGCAACGTGGAACCCATGCAACGTGCCAGATTCGCGACGCGCGATCTCCGCGGCTTGACTCAGCGCCAGCCACCCGGACTCAGCGCCGGTGATAGTCACCAGTATGTCCGGGAAGATATGCGGCTGTGGATATGGTTCCAGCCGCTCTTGCCGCCAGGTGCTTGCGCTAGGACCAGGCTCCAGGGACTCGGGCATGATGGCATCGCGGATGCGGCGCACGATGCGCTGTAGCGAGCGCCTGGGCCTTTGGCCGAAGCGCTCCACATAGTCGCCAACTGCTTTCCAGGGATCTAGAGAACGTCCGAGCTTCTCTGAAAGGTAGTAGGCGTGCTCGATGATCCAGAGGTAAAGATCCGTCTCTGTGTGACCCGGGAATTCGTCTAGGATCTGACTATGGCGGATCGCCTCGACCAGTGGGGTATACACTTGATCGTACCAGTGCTCAACCGCCTCGCTCCAGTCTAGCGATTCCTTGCGCTCCTGCTCAACAAAGTACTTGTGCACGCGGATGTGGTCTAGGAGCTTGCCATAATCACCGGGCATGGTCAGTTCCACATGTTGCCGGGGTCGCAGGACATCAAGATGTGTTTGCTCCAAGAACTCGCGGTACGCGCTGACCGCATCTAGGTCGTCGGGCGTGAGGTCTGCAGTGACTGGCACCTTGCTTTCAACTTCGATGACCTCTGCATCGATATAGACCTGCCCGTTGCGACGCGCGACCGATACACGATGGTGCCCATCGACCACGAAATAGGCGTCTCCTACCTTGTACACCGAGATGGGTGGTAGCTCGATGCCTTCATGCACCGCCGCATCCACACTGACCCACTTGCCAGAGGTGTGGCGTCGCTTGGGCAAAAACGCCCGATCAAACTCGTCGCTGCGGCCAAAGCTGCCAATAATGCGATCTACTCTAATTGGCTGAACGCCGCGGTAGTGTTGCTCGTAGAGGCCTGCTGCACCTTTGACGTCCTCGTAGCGCAGCAAGCTGTTGTTCTTGCCGCTCAGGTTGGCCCAAAGGTTTCGAATCTGCGCCTGGCGGGTAGCGCGGCCGTAATCAGCCTGGGCTCGATTACGCGATCCGGTGTCTACCATCAGTTTATCTCCCCAAGATAATCCAGCACTCGTGCGCTAGCGCGTCACACAGGCGAAAGATCCAATGCAGCACGCACCATGTGCCGCATAGCGCGCTCGAGCCCTGTGTTGGTGCGATTCTCATCGATATAGCGACGTGCGGCCAGTTCCAGCACCTTCTCGATGGCCAGGATACTATGCCTAATAGAAAACATGAATCCCGGTGGCTGGTCGCGCGTGCGCTTCCGTCCGTACAGCGGCCGCCACCAGCAGAGTTCCTACCTCGGGGATACCTTTGCTAGAGACGATGAGCCGCACGCACGCAAGGCGCTCTGTCTCTGGTGTGGGGCGCATTCTCAGCGGCACGATCCCGCAACCCGCGCAACCTGTCAGCTAGATCGCGGCAGTCTACATCGGCGCCCGTTTTGCGGTCGGTCAGGGCTTGGTACCGCGCATATGAGCTCGCCAGGTCAGGGCAAGATCCCGTACGAGCTCGGCCTCGGCCGGAAAGGTGTCCGCGTAACTGGCCACAAAGGCCTCTAGATCGCCAGCGTCGCCTCTGGGCATACGAGCAAAGGCGAGCAACAGCTTGGCATCGCGGGTCTCGCCCGGCTCATAGTTGGCGAACCAGAGCATATAGTGCTGTGGATAGGACGCAGGCATGGCGGCGAGCAGTTCGGCCAGGAATCCGGCCACGCCTCGACCGCAAACACAGTCGGATGAGCTGTCGCCGGAAAGATCCGCCGCGCAGCAGCCCCAGACATCTGGATCGAAGGTAGGCGGGAGCCCGTCACCATTGCTAGCCACATCCCGGCTTGGGTCTAGGCCCAGTGCGAGACGTTCCCGCTGCAGTACCGCATATCCCTGCCATAAAGCCATCCGCTCCGACACGCACACGCAATCCCTGGGCGCATCAGCTAGGACTGCGGGGGGTTCTTGGCCCGTCAAGGCCAAAAGGAATTGGCCCAGCAGCCCTGGCAGACGGTGCCGT
>CAZTMY010000062.1:0-11049 GCA_964614895.1 uncultured Anaerolineales bacterium | reverse complement strand
CGGCAGGTACACGCCGGTCACGCTATAGTAGCCAAGCGGCCTTGGTAGCTATGCGGCCTTGGTAGCCTGCAGCCAGTACGACCACCCTCGGCGTTGGACCTGAACCCGCCCAAGGCCCGCGTCTCGAACCATTCCGGCCACATCGTCGCCGCTGTACTTGAACATATGAAGGGGGTGTATGAACCCTAGCAGCTTGCGCTTGAGGGGACTGAGCCAGGCGCGATCATAGTCCTTCAAGATCAGTGTGCCGCCAGGCTTGAGCACCCTGCGTATCTCGTCCAAAGCCTTCCTCCGATCGTCCCACTCGTGAAAGGACGACTTGGACACCACCAAGTCCGCCGTCCCCGATGCCAGCGGCAGCTCCTCCGCCGTGCCCTCCTTGGCCATGAACCCCTTCACGCCCGCCTTGCGCGCGTTCTCGGTGGCGATCACCAGCATCTCCGCAGAAGGGTCCACGCCGATGATCTTGGCATCAGGCCACAGTCTGCCCAACTCGACCGCTAGCATACCCGGCCCAACGCCCAGATCCACGATGGTAGCGGCGGCTTCCATTCGCGGCACCGCTGCCGCGATCCGCTTGGCAAAGGGTCGGTGAACCAGCTTGGCGCTGATGATAGACCAACTGGCATATCGACGCGCCCGTTCGCGATCACCCCAGTCATCCTGTTGCTCAGGCACCCCATCACCTCCACTTGGCGACATGCCGATTACCTCCATTGATATGGGAACACATGAAGCCGCGACAGTATACACCTGTCCAGCCCCTGTCCCATAAGGGCAGCCCCAACACGCCCCGGCTCGCACCGTGAGCTTGCGATCCCCGTCTCCATGGGCTACATTGGAGGCGCCTGCCATCGCTGTACGTTGCCACGTCAATCGCTGCGGAGGAACTCCATGCGCACCCAACCGATCTTTCCCCAGGGCCGCTTCCCCTCGGTTCACGCTGCCACCATTGCTGCCCGTCCGGATGGCAGCCTCCTGGCCGCGTGGTTTGCTGGCAGCCACGAGGGTGCCCCTGATGTCGCCATCTACACGGCGCGCTACGCCGAAAGAGTCTGGAGTGCGCCGACGCTCGCCCTGAGCGTGCCGGGTGTCCCCTGCTGGAATCCAGTGCTCTTCCAAAGACGTAACGGTGAGGTATGGCTCTATGCCAAGATCGGCCCAACGATCCCGGCCTGGACAGGGGTCGTGATGGCATGGGAGCCGCGACGGGGCACCTGGTCCCAGCCACAAGTCCTGCCTGCGGGCCTCCAAGGGCCTGCCAAGAACAAGCCCATCGAGCTTGCTGACGGGACCATCCTGTGTGGCGCCTCGCGCGAGACCTGGCAATCGTGGGCCTGTTGGGTGGAGCAAAGCACAGACGGCGGCGCCACCTGGACGCTCCACGGCCCGATCACGGCCCCGAGCGCCAACAACGCGCTGGTCCCCGATGCAGGCGAGCCTGTCAGCGCGACGTGGGATGCCAAGGCGAGCACGTTGGCGTTGCCAGAGCGTCACGCGGGAGTGATCCAACCCACGCTATGGGAAGAGGAGCCGGGCCACGTGGTGATGCTGATGCGCGCCACGCAGCGAGTGGGATACGTGTGCCGGTCCGAATCCCGCGACGGCGGGCGGACGTGGTCGCCCGCCGAGGCAACCGACGTTCCCTGCCCCAACAGCGGCCTGGATGCGGCCCCGCTTGCGGATGGCCGCGTGGTGCTGGCATGCAACCCCGTGCGCGAGGGCCGAACGCCGCTGGCGTTGCTCGTCTCAGAGGATGGAGGGCGTACCTGGCGACAGGCCTTGACGCTGGAGGGTGATTTTGGGGAGTACTCGTATCCGTCTGTCATCGTCTCGGCAGGGAGCGCAAGAGAGGATGCGCGCATTCACGTGGTATACACCTGGCGACGCGAGCGGATCCAGCACGTGACGCTAACCCCCGAGGAGCTTGGCTAGCCGACCGCGGCGAGCTGGCCCACAGAACCCCGCACCTCCCCGCAAAGGTCGCAAGGGAGATGCGGGATTCCGGCCTGTTGGCAACAGGCCACTATCAGAAGCTCGGTACGCTCTCAAGCAGGGCCGTCATGAGCTGCACGCAGGCATCAATGTCGCCCACATCCACCATCTCGGCCTGGGTATGCACATAGCGCGTCGGGATAGAGAGGCAACCCGCTGGCACGCCAGCGCGGCTAGTCTGCATTGCTCGAGCGTCCGTAGTGCCTCGGTCCAGCACCTCTAGCTGGTACATGATGCCCCGCTCCTCAGCCGTAGCGACCATCCAGTTCTTGACACCCGGGTGGCTGATCATGCCCGAGTCCAGTACCTTGATGGCTGCGCCCTTGCCCAGCGAGACCGATTTGGGCTTGGCCTCAGGATAGTCGCCGGTCGGGGTCACATCGACAGCGAACGCTACATCCGGCTCGATACCGAACGCCGAGACGACTGCCCCACGCGTGCCCACCTCTTCTTGCGTCGTGAAGACTAGGTACAGGTCGTTGGGCGTGACGGTCAGGGCCCTGACGGCGGCAATGACGACGGCGCAGCCGACGCGATCGTCCATGGATTTGGCCACCAGGCGATTACCGAGATCGACCATGGGTTGGAAGAACCCAGCCACGTCGCCAACCTGAACGGGCGAATCCTCCTTGGAGGTAGCGCCCACATCCACAAACAGCTTCTCCCAGGTGCCGTCAGCCTTGGCCGCCATGCCATCCTCATGGCCGATGACACCAATCGCGCCGTTGCCAAAGCGGACGCGAGACCCTACCGGTGTACCGGGCAGGATGCCGCCTACCCGCGCGAAACGCAGGTAGCCCTTTTCGTCCACATGGGTGACGATCAGGCCAATCTCGTCCATATGCGCCGCGACCATGATGCGTCGAGCACCGCCGTCGCCTTTCTTATGGGCAATGAGGTTCCCCATGGCGTCCACACGCACATCGTCCACGGCATCGGCAAGCTCGCTCTCGATGAGCGCCCGCACCTCGCCCTCCGCACCCGACGGGCCATAGGCCTCTACCAAGCGCTTGATGAGCTCCTTCATCGTGTCACGCCTCCTTGCAGAGTCTCTAGCGCGGCGCGCATCAACGTCACCGTCGCCTCGACGTCAGTTAGACTGATCATGCCTACCGGACCGTGGATGTACCGCGCCGGCACTGCTACGGTGACGGCGGGCACGCCTTCGCCGGCCAGATGCATGGCTCCCGAGTCGGTACCACCAGCCACGACCCGCTTGAACTGATAGGGCAGCGAACGTGCCTCGGCCGTACGCACCAGATGGTCCACCAAGCGACGATCGGCAATGAATGAGCGGTCCATCAGGGTAATGGCCGGCCCATCGCCCAGCACGGTGACGGGGCTCACATCCTCATCCTTCGGCAGGTCGTCGCAGATGGTGCCCTCCAGAGCAAAAGCGACGTCGGGCTCGATGCCCTGGGCCGCCACGGTGGCGCCTCGTAGCCCCACCTCTTCCTGCGCAGTGAACACGGCGTACAGGTCAAAGGGATAGTCGCCTCGCACCAACTGAGCCAGGACAGCGCACCCGACGCGGTCGTCAAAGGCCTTGCCGCTGGCGGTACGCAGCCCCGTCTCGTCAAGAACCTGAAAGCGGGTGATGAACCCCGCATAGTCGCCGGGGCTCACGAGAGCGGCGGCGGCGTCCTTGTCCTTGGCCCCAATGTCGATAACCAAGTCGTTTATGGCAAGGACCTTCCGGCGATCCTCAGCCTTGGTGAGATGGATGGGCCGCGCTCCAATCACGCCGGGCACAGCCTTTTCGCCGATGACAACGCGTTTGGCCACCAGGATCCGCGGATCGATGCCTCCCACCGGCCCGAAACGCAGCGAGCCATCATCGTTGATGAAGGTAATCATCAAGCCGATCTCGTCCATGTGGGCCGCGACCATCACGGTGCGAGGCCAGGCATCACCAGCGACCTCGCTCCGGGGAGCTTTGTGGCATATCAGGTTGCCCAAGGCGTCGATGCGGACATGGTTGCAATACTGGGCAATGTCTTTGTGGAGGATATCGCGCACTGCCCCCTCGTTGCCCGACACGCCTATGGCATCAGAAAGACGTTGCAGCAAGCCGATCATGCGCTCACCTCCCTCAAGCCAAGCTCGCCGGCGGCCATCTCGTCCAAGCTAGCGACAAAGGCGGCCAGTAGCCTACCGGTGCGCTCCACGTCGCCCACAGTGAGCAGCTCGACGACGGTGTGCATGTAACGCAGCGGGATGGAGAGGAGACCCGTCGGGATCCCACTACGAGCAACCTGAATAGCCCAAGCGTCGGTGCCCGATCTGCCAGGGATAAACTCCCGCTGATGGGGAATCTCCCATCGGTCAGCCACTTCTAGCAGCCGGCGCTCCATAATGGGATGCACGTTGGGTCCCGAAGCGATGGCTGGCCCGCCGTCAAGGGCGATGGACTCGTGCGCTTCCACGCCC
Source organism: uncultured Anaerolineales bacterium (assembly GCA_964614895.1). GTDB lineage: Bacteria > Chloroflexota > Anaerolineae > UBA1429 > UBA1429 > DAIRUQ01. The sequence goes on along the minus strand of CAZTMY010000062.1, from coordinate 6,624 downwards.
TGTTGCTTGGCAAAGCCAACGTCTATGGCGATGGCGGCGTCAGGGGCAACGCCATAACCGGCGGCCGTAGCGCCACGTAGGCCGCGCTCCTCCTGCGATGTGGCCACCGCGACCAGATCCCAGCTATGTTCCATACGGCTGAGACGGTCGATCGCGAGCATCATAGCGGCCACGCCGGCACGGTCATCCATCGCCTTGGCGGCGACGGTGCCGTTGGCCAGCTCGAGGAACTCGCCCTTCATCGACACCATGTCGCCGACGCTCACGAGTTCGCCAAGGGCGTCGGCGCTCAAGCCGGTGTCGACGTACAGATCCTCAAAGGGGACAGGCTTCTTGCGGGCCTCCTCCGATAGCACATGGGGAGGCCTGCTGCCAAGGATGCCCGGCAGGAGGCGTTTGCCCCGCACGACGACCTCCTGGCCCAGCACGGTTCGCGGATCGACGCCGCCCACAGGCGTCACCTGCAGCATCGCCTCGCGCTGGCCCATCACAGCCAGACCGATCTCGTCAATGTGGGCGGCCAGCATCAACCGGCGCCGGGAGGCCCCGTTGGCCCGCCCGCGTTTGATGGCGATCACGCTCCCCAGGGCGTCCACGCGCACCTCATCCACCAACGAGGCCAGCTCCTCCTGGACGATGGCGCGCACCTCGTCCTCATACCCAGAGACCCCGTGCGCCTGCGTCAGGCGCTCAAGCAATGCCCGCGCATCCATATATCCCGTCCTTTCCGGCGATTCAGGCGAGCCCGTGCGTGGCGAGCGGCCAGTCACCTAGGGCGCTGACCGCGGCGTGATCGTGGGGAAAAGCGTCGCCGTAGGCGTTGCCGTGAGCTCGGCAGTCATCACCGTCGTAGGCAAAGGCATGATGGTGGGAATAGGCTCGAGATAGCGCACGCGAAGGTACAGCGCGATCACCCCCAACGCGTACAGCAGCCCGATCAGCAACCCTCCACCCACAGCCATCACCAAGCGTGCCCGGTCCCGATCGGGCATGCTGCAGAGACGTCGCCACCAGCCCGACATCGCCCGCCCTGCCCCTCCCTTGCACCAACAGGAGGGATGCTCCCGCATCCCTCCCGCCATGATCACGCTTGCCTAGATCGCATCCAACGTTTCCTGCAGAGCGTCACGAGCAGCTACAAGGTATTCGAGCTGCAGTAACGCACTCCAACGCCCCTTGTTGCTCGGACCTACCGACCAACTCCAACCGCTGGGCTCCAAGTCGGGATCAACGCCTAGCTCGTTTCCTAACAGGCGAATCTGAAGCTCAACCGCTCGCAACTGACGCTCCAGGTAGACGCGGCGCTGTGGTGGAGAAAGCCGCTCTACGTCACTACCCCGCATGGAGGTCATCGCGAGCAGGTGGCTGTAAGCGTATCGCTTGGCTGCTCTAGCCATGGTGTACCCTCCGCTACCTTCGGCCACGACTATACTCACGAGCATGGGGAGTGTCAATCAATAACCCCCTAGCCGGACCAACGCAACGCTAGAAACACCCGATCTGACAGCGGTACAGCTTGAGTCCCATCGCCTCGATGATGTTGGCCATTCCCAGCCGTGGGTATCGGAACCGCTCAGCCACAGCCCAGACATCAGCGCAGGAGATCCGGCCATCGCGGGACACTTTTAGCAGGGCCGCCTCGATCTCGGGCGGAACGTGCGCAGCGGGAAGCACGATCTTGTGCTTACCCTCGGCCTTGGGCCCATAGCCAAATACGCCTAGCTGACATCGGTAGAAGCGCAGGCTGCTCGCACGATTCACAGCCTTTCCCACTTCAAGCGGCGAGATGCCCATCTCCTCGGCGATAGCATGGGCATCCGCGCAGGCCACCTGCCCATCCACCGCGCGCGCCTGCGCCCGTCGGATGATCTCCTCACGCATACTCCCTCCTTGATCGCGTTGACAAGCATTTTAGAGAGGCGCGACATGCCGGTCAAGGCAGTAACCTGACAGATACTCTCGCATCCCCCCTATCCTCGCTAAAATAGTCGACCGGAGGACACCTTGAGCACCATGGACCTCGCTCCGACAATCTTGGCGCGGGCATAATGCCCAAAGGCCCGGTAGTGCGAGTGCTCCTCTACTTGAGATACCCACGAACGCCAGCGCATCGCGCGCAGTGTGAGGGGGATACCATAGACCTAGTAACAGGTCATGGCCAAGGGGCCAGCGTTTACGAGCGCCGGCCCCTTTGTTGCATCGTCGAGCAAAGGCGAGCTCACCTATGGCCAGACCAGCCAACTCACGTCATCCACGTACATAGCCGAGCGCGCCCCCGAGCCGTCGTTGAAGGTCTCAAAGTGGAGCTGGACCTGCTGTCCCTTATAGCTCGCCAGGACTGCTTCATCGTATGTGAGCCGAGTCCACTCCGGTTGGTGCGCCTCGCTCGCCCCCACACGGAAGAACAGGTAGTGGTAGTTCAGCCATGGGTCAATGATGATGGCATAGTGTTTATCAGCGGTGTCGGTTGGATCACCCGTTGACTCCATGTAGGTCCAAAAGGAAAGCCGCATGCCGCTGGCGTCAGCCGGTACGTCCACTAGCTGCGTGGCGGAGGAGAAGCTGTAGGTTTGGACGCCGCCCTCTTCGATGCCGGTGCGGAGCGCCCACTCGCCCGTGTGCGTCTGGAGCATCGAGTATCCGCCGGTATAGTCGCTGGCCCGGAAGAACCAGCCCTCGTCGCTCTCACAGCTCCCATTCTCGATCAGCTCGAGGCCGGTCTGGTGATTGCGGTAGATGGCAGGCAGGTATGTGGGCGGCACGACCTCATACAGTCCTTCGCGTATCGTGTGGGTAATGGTCGTTGTGATGCTATCCCATAGGTCATGCATCGTAAACGTCAGTGTGCTCGCGCCCGGCGCGACACCCTTGAAGGTGACAATCGCAACAGAGCCGCGGCCACTGAATGGCGGGCAACCATCGGCCAGCACCGAATAATCGATCTGGCCTACCTCGTTGTCGGCCTCGTTGAGGATTTCCATCTGGCTCGTAAAGATATCTCCGGGCGCTATCTCGACCGTCCCTGTTGTCGCGGGTCGTGCGTCCTGGACCTCGAGCACATCGGGATTGAACAACATGCGCAGATCCACACTCGTCAGATCTACGACGCCACTCACGACGACGGTGACTGTCAGCGTATCCCCCAGCGCGATCTGCGTCGATGAGGGTTCGACGCTTAGGCTTGCGGTATCGGCAGCGCAGGGCGGAGCCCACACACCCCATGCTAGCAGGACCAGCGCGATGCCGAATGCCACCAGCAAGCTTCTCTGCCGATACATGCCTCGCTCGACCCACCAACTTGTCATCGCCGCCTCCTTGACGAGCTGACCGAAACATGGCTTGCACGGGCCATCTCCGCCCTGAACCACGATAGCCATGCTAGTACGCAGGTCGCCTACTGTCAACGCCACGAGCACGCTAAGGACACTTTGACCGCACGCTCTTGCAGTCGAATGGACGGACGTCTATAATCGCGCACTAGGATGGCCTAGCGAGCAACCATCCCACACAAAAGACTTGGCTGGAACAAGGAGAAGAAGCGCCCGCTATGCTCCACAATGACGGTACGTTCGCCTTCCGAGAGGAAATACTTGAGGCAGTAGATACTGTAGTGCAAGCCTATGAGCGCCATGTGAACGCCAATCAGACCCGTCTCGAGCGCGAGTTGCTTATCACCTTTGTGCTAGGCCGCATGCGCTACGAACTGGAGATTATCTTGGAGGCCTTGGGCACCAGCCCAACGCTGGACGGCCTCAGGCCCCAGAGCATCTACAAAGAGTGCGTAACAGAGAGTATAGCAGAAAAACGTCGCCAGGTAGCCTTGGCAACGGAGCTGCTTCGCGAGCGGGGATGGATCGCAGAGCCTCAGACTGAGAGTGCCCCCTAGCTCATCCTGCTAGGCAACATCGTCGCTGAAACGCTTGTAGAGGTCCACCAAGTTGTTCAGATGCAGTTTGGGCGCCAGGCCATCCAGTTGGATGTGAGACATGCCGCATGTCTCGATGTCGATCTCCCGGAGTTTTTCAGGCGAAGCGCCCTGCTCCACCAGCGCCGACACTTGCTCCACGATGGCATCAATATAGTCGCAGCTGGCTTCGACCGCCTCCTCAACCTCACCGCGTAGCAGCACACGCCCATGCCCCTGCACCACAAAGTCAGGCTCCAACTCCAGGAATCCGCGTAGCGTCGCCTTGAGCTGCTCCGGGTCCCCACCCACCAGGTAGGGGATCGACATGAGCGCATCGCCAGCCACTAGGATCTTTTCTTCCTCCAGGTACACGGCGATGCCATCCTCGCTATGCCCCGGAGCCTGAAAAAGGTGCATGTGATGCCACCCCACATGGATATGCATCTCATGCTTGAATGACATGCTGGGCAGCCGCAGCTCCACCTCTGCCAAGGCCGGACTCGTCTGGCGCGCGGCTGCCAGCATGCTCGGGCCTTCCGAGGCGAGCAGCCTGGCGCAACGATCGTGCGCCACCACCTCGCCGCCGAGGAGACAGGCCCCCAGGACATGCTCCGCGTGGTGATGGGAAAAGATCACATAGGCAAGCGCACCAGATCCCACCTTGTCGTCCAGGAAAGAGAGAATCTGATGCGTTTCCGATGGGAAGGGCAACGTGTCGATCACGACCGCGACATCCGTGTCCAACACGATGGTCGATGTAACCTGCGCATACAGGTCGCTGATCATCACATAGACATCTTCAGCCACGCGGTCGATCTGCACTACCGTCGCACTCCTTTCAAACTAGGCGAGCTTAGCATCGGTCCTGGCCAATGTCAAGGTCGGGCGAGCCCAGATTCACATCGGGCCGCCGCACACTATGTGGGGCCGCAAAAGCCCCCTTGGTTGCGCGCATGGCTATCGCGCCAGCATGCGCGCGATCTTTAGGTGTTCGTCAGACAACTCGCGATGCTCGCTCAGTACCTCGTTCAGCGACGTGCAAGTGATGGCGCCATTGACCAAGCCGACCATGCAACCATGAGCCCCGTCGGCCAAGCGGCGTATGGCCGCAGCTCCCAAGCGCGTCCCTAGATAGCGATCCGCCGCCGAGGGCGCGCCGCCACGCTGGATGTCACCCAAGATGCTCAGCCGCACGTCAAAGCCTATCCGTTCACGCTGCTCGCATAGCTGTTGGTAGATAGCCGACGCGTCCGGCCTGGCCCCCTCAGCCACCACGATGATGCAGTGCTCCTTGCCCCGCACGTAGGAATCGCTTACCTCGCGCTCTACGTCATCGAGCTCGAAGGACTCCTCAGGGATGCAGACCATCTCCGCCCCACCCGCGATACCGGACATCAACGCCAGGTAGCCCGACTGCCGCCCGCAAACCTGCACGAGAAAGGCAAGCTGGCGAGATGACGCGGTATCCTTTAGATGATTGATGGCCTCAAGCACAGTGTTGAGGGCGGTATCGACGCCGACGGCAACATCGGTCCCCACAAGCTCATTCTCTACGGTTGCTGGGATCCCTACGCTCAGGATGCCAGCCGCGTCGAGCGCCAACGCCCCCTTCATAGCAGAGCGCCCACCGACGACCACGGCCGCCTGAATACCTCCAATGTTCAGGTTCCGAAGTCCCTCGCGCAAGGCACCGGCGTCGCCCAGATCGCAGTTCTGCGAGGTACCCAGCATCGTCCCCCCGCGCCCGATGATCCCGCTCATCTGGCGGGAACCTAGGCGTTCGAGCTCGCCCCGGCAAAGGCCAGCGAACCCGCTACGCACGCCCCAAGCCTCCCAACCCAGGCTCAGGGCCATGCGTACCACCGACCGAATACAGGGGTTGTAGCCGGGGCAATCCTCCCCGGCAGTAAGCACCGCCACGCGGCGCACCTGCTCAGGCAAAGTATCCCTTCTCTCGTCCGTCCTCAATGCGAACCACGCCACCTACTTGTCGTCGAGCGCGGCGATGCCTGGGAGCTCTGCCCCTTCCAGGAACTGCAGGGACGCGCCGCCGCCCGTCGAGACGTGGGTGATCTTGTCGGTGAGCCCTGCCTGCGCGATAGCAGCCGCAGAATCGCCGCCACCGACAATGCTCGTAGCCTCGGAGGCCGCCAGAGCTCGCGCTACAGCAAAGGTCCCCTCTGCAAAGGGCGCCATCTCAAAGACGCCCATGGGGCCATTCCACACCACCGTCTTGGCGTCACGGACGCGATCAGCAAAGAGCTCAACCGTCTTGGGGCCAATGTCCAGGATCCGCCAACCGGGCTCCACATCGCCTACATCGGCCACGTGGGCCTGAGCATCCTCGGCAAACGCATCGGCGAGTACCACATCCACAGGGAGCACCAGCTTGTCGCCGCCTCGCTCGAGGAGATTCGCCGCCACGTCCAAGCTATCGGCCTCTACCAACGAATCGCCCATCTCAAAGCCCTGAGCCTTGAAGAACGTGTTGGCCATCCCCCCCCCGATTAACAGCGCCTCCACCTTGTCGAGAAGGTTGTCGATCACCAGAATCTTGCCCGATATTTTCGCTCCCCCGAGTATGGCCACAAAAGGATGAGCAGGCGACTCAAGCGCCTGGCCGAGGAATTCGATCTCCTTCTCGATCAGGAATCCGGCCACGGAGGGCAGGTGCTCAGTCACCCCACTCGTGGAAGCGTGGGCACGGTGAGCGGTTC
>CAZTMY010000061.1:0-11286 GCA_964614895.1 uncultured Anaerolineales bacterium | reverse complement strand
CGCCGTCCCCAGCTTGTACTCCTCTCAAGGCACAGCGCCAGAAGCTCCTTCTTCGCATCTTGGATTGCGAGATGCCAGCCCAGGCAGGAGCTATTCCTCAGACACCCAAAGAGATGATGCGCACACAGCTCGAGCCAACCGTCGGATTGCCACTGAGGTTGGAATGCCTCGTTTCTCCCCGTAAAGCAGTATGTGCTCACTGGGGTCCGTAGGAGGATAGAGGGACAACCCCTCCACCACAAGATTCTCGACGTCCTGATAGAGCTGTTCCCTACGTCCGGCCGATCCGTAAGATAGGGGCCTTGCGGCGTTGGCACAGAACCCCTATCCCATCAATCCCTGACACTATGTCCCAGCCGAGCTTGACGGCGAACAAATGTTCCCCTACAATAGCGTCAGATTCACACACTGGGAGGACTTGCCATGTCACAGCGAGACACGCTCTCCGAGCGCCAACAGCGCATGCTCAGTGCCATCCGGCAATTCGTGCAAGAGAACGGATATCCGCCCAGCATACGCCAGTTGGGCGAGCTAGCGGGCATCTCTTCCACGTCCGTCGTCAGCTACAACCTGGGCATCCTCCAGCGAAAGGGCTACATTGTGCGGGATCCCGACGTTTCGCGCGGCCTGCGCTTGGTGGAGGAAGCCGACGACAGCTTCTCGCGCGCTGATCGGGTAGTGTCCGTTCCTCTTTTGGGTGTCATCGCCGCTGGCGAGCCCATCCCTGTGCCCGATTCCGATTTTTCGCAGGCCGACTATGACGCCATCGACCTCGCCCGTGATCTCGTCCCAGAGACAGGCGACGTGTACGCACTGGAGGTGCGAGGCACATCTATGATCGACGCCCTAATTGATGATGGCGACATCGTCCTAATGCGTCACCAAACCAACGCCCACAATGGTGAGACTGTAGCCGCGTGGCTCAAGGACGAAAAAGCCACCACCTTGAAGACGCTGTACTGGGAGCAAAACGGCTCTGTGGCTCGCCTGCAACCGGCCAATCCGTTCATGGAACCCATCTATGTGCACGCCAATGATCTGGAGATCCAAGGGCGTGTCATCGGCGTCATTCGGCGCCTGGGTTAGACGGCACCTAGCGGATCATGTCCAGTGGACCTTTAGATTCCCTGGTCCCAGCAAGCCATTGATAACACGCTCTAGCTCTGGTGTGTACGCAACCCTGTGTTCAGGGAAACGCATGCGCACGTATCCCCCATTATGTACCAAGCGGAACTGGAAGGGCGTTTCACCTCTGTGTTGCTCCAGTACCGCCAGCGTGCGCAGCGCGAGCGTCTCTCTTGGCTCGCGACCATCCTCCAGCCGGATGCGCAGCTCGAGCAATTTGGGCCTAGCTTGCTTTGCCATCTTCTTGGGCGCGTCCTTTGGCGGCTCGTAGATAGTGATTCGCTCCGCGACGAGTTTGGCCCGATCATCGCGATCATCGACGCGGCCCGTGAACAGCAGTGCGCGCTGCTCTTGGAACAGACCGTTGGCCTCCTCAAAGACACGTGGGAACACCACCACCTCTAGGATTCCCGAAAGATCCTCCAACGTTACGAAAGCCATGCGGTTGCCCTTACGGGTCAGAATCTCGCGCGATTCGCTAACTACGCCGGCCACTGACACCGTCTGCCCGGCCATGGCGGTGGTGATTTCCGCTACCTCAGTAAGGCGACCATCCTCACAGGTGGAGAGCACGTCCAGGGGGTGCGAGGACACAAACACTCCCAGTAATTCTCGCTCGTCTGCCAATCGCTGGCGCTCTGAGAGAGGGCGAAACTCCTCAGGCAGCAGTTGACCTCCGCCCATGGCGGCGGCGACGCCGTTACCTAGGTCAAAGAGCGTCGTCTGCCCTATCGAGGCATCGTGCTGCACACGAGCGCTCTCGGACATTATCTTATCGATGCTCGCTAGCAGAGCGCCCCTATCGCCGAGATCGTCCAATGCTCCTGCCCGAATCATCGCCTCCAGAGCTCGACGATTGACCTTGCGCAGATCGACACGCCGTACCAGGTCGTCGATGTCCGTAAAGGGCTCGTCGCCACGAGCGTCCACGATCTCCTGTGCTGGGCCATCGCCGCAGTTCTTGATAGCACCTAGCCCAAACCGAATGGCCAGATCCTTGGCACCTGCCAACTCACACTGAGCAGTGGTAACCTCGGTGTCAATCGCCTCCAGTGTGAAATCCACACCAGATCGGTTCACGTTGGGTCCAAGCAACCGAATGCCTTGGCGTCGACACTCGGCTGCCAAGGTCGCCACCTTTTCCATGTTGCCCCGCTCTACGGAGAGAAGGGCACACATGAACTGCGCTGGGTAGTGCGCTTTCAGGTACGCCGTCTGGACTGTAATGACGGCATAGGCAGCGCCATGAGCCTTGTTAAAGCCATAGTTCGCAAAGCGCTCGATATCGGCAAAGATGGCCTCCGCTGCCTCGCGAGGGACGCCATTCTCCTGGGCACCGCGCACAAAGATAGCGTGTTGCTCGTCGAGATCCTTCTTTTTCTTCTTGCCCACCGCCCGCCGCATCAGATCGGCCTGGCCCGCAGAGTAACCTGCGAGGTCCTGAGCGATGCGGATGATCTGCTCCTGGTACACGATGATGCCATAGGTATCACGCAAGATTGGCTCGAGAGACGGATGTCCGTAAGTCACGGGCTCACGGCCGTATTTCCGATCGATGTAGGAGGTGATATAGTCCATGGGACCTGGGCGGAACAGGGCAATCACCGCCATGATGTCGCGGAACTCGCTGGGCTGCATGTCGCGTAGCGTACGCCGCATGCCTTCACTCTCCACCTGAAAGACGCCCGTCACGTCGCCCGAGCACAGCAGCTCGTAGGTGGCCGGATCATCGAGGGGTATGTCATGTGAGCCGAGCGTGATGCCCTCGGTCTTCTCGATCCAGCTGAACGTACGGTCCAGGACAGTCAGGGTGGAGAGCCCCAGCACGTCGAGTTTGAGCAAGCCAATGCTCTCTACGTCTTCCATGCAGAACTGGGAGACGAGCCCGTCTCCGTGGGGCGCGGGCCTGAGAGGTGTATAGGTCACCAAGGGCTTGTCCGCGATGAGAATACCCGCGGCGTGCGTGGAAAAGTTGCGGGCCACGCCTTGTATCTGCATCGCAAAGTCGAGCAGGTCGCGGATATCCCGCCGACTGGCATGGAGGTCCCGAAGCTCCGCCACGCTTTCCAAGGCTTGCTCAATGCGCTGCTTAGCCCCCTCAGGGATCAGCTTGGCCACATAATCCACCTCGGACGGATCCAGGTCCATGGCACGGCCGACGTCGCGGATGGCGGCGCGAGCGCCGAGCGTGGTGAACGTGGCGATCTGCGCCGTCCTATCCTCGCCATACCGTCGGACGAGATAGTCGATCACCTCGCCCCGCCGATCTTCTGGATAGTCTAGATCCATGTCCGGCATGTTGACTCGATCAGGGTTCAGAAACCGCTCGAATATCAGATCCAGGCCCAAGGGCTCGATGTCCGTGATCCCGAGCACATACGCCACCAGACTGCCTGGCCCGGACCCTCTGCCGGGACCCACGAGTATGTGCGCCTCGTTCTTGGCCCACTTGACCAGATCCCAGTTGATCAGAAAATAGTCGTCAAAGCCCATTGAATGGATGACCGAGAGCTCGTACTCTAGGCGATCACGCACTTCCGGTGTGATCTCGCGATAGCGGCACTGCAAGCTGGCCTCGCATAGCTCCCTCAGGTAGCTCTCACTCGTATGGCCATCGGGGACCTCAAAGGTAGGGAGATGGTAGCCATCCTGCTCGATGCGATAGTCGCAGAGATCCGCCACAAAGGCCGTGTTCTCGATGGCCTCGCGGTACTGAGGGAGCGCCTCGATCATCTCCTCGTAGGAGCGAAGGTGATAATCGCTACCGGGCATACGCATGCGTGCTGGGTCATTCAGCGTGGTCTGCGTCTGAATGGCCAGCAGCAAATCCTGCGCAGCCGCATCCTCTTGCCGCGCATAGTGGACATCGTTGGTAGCGATGCACTTGACGCCGAACTCGTGCCCCAATGCCACGAGTTGCTCGTTGATCCTCTCTAGCTCGGGGATGCCAGCGTGTTGCTGGAGCTCCAGGAAATAGTGATCAGGACCGAACAAGTCACGATAGAACGCCACCGCCTCACGTGCGCCATCCAAGTCGCCCTGTCGTAGCTTGGTCGGCACCTCCCCAGAGAGGCAGGCGCTAGTACAGATGAGCCCCTCAGCGTGCTCAGCCAGCACCTGTCGATCGATACGCGGCCGGTAATACATGCCTTCCGTAGCAGCGAGAGTCACCAGCTTGAGCAGGTTGTGATAACCTTGCTCGTTCATGACCAAGAGCACCAAGTGATACGCCTCGCGATCAATGCCCGGCTCGCGTTGATGCATGCTGCGTGGCGCTTGGTAAACCTCGCACCCGAGGATCGGCTTGATGCCCTCCTCGGCAGCCGCCTGCGAAAACGCTACCGCAGCATACATAAAGCCATGGTCGGTCAGGGCTAGTGCGCTCTGCCCCAACTCGGAGGCACGCCTGCAAAGCGCGCGCGGGCTCGACAGGCCATCCAGCAATGAGAATTCACTATGCACGTGCAAATGAACAAAAGAACTCACACGATCCTCCCGGAGGGTCACGCCAGGCTTGAGACTGAGGAGCTCGCTCGGAAGGTCTAACACGAGACCACCGGAGAGCACCTTCAGCATAGACACTTGGGGCCCGTTGTGCAAGGCACTCCGCGTTGACTACCCAAGTCACCTATGGCCGCACGCTTGACCAGCTTCGCTGCCCACCTGGCACCCGACGAACGTTGCCAAAGCTCCGCTCACGGGTATACTAGGCCTGTCTATCATGTGAAAGGACGAGAGCCAATGAGCGACGACGCCTTCCGCCCCAACATCGTCTTGCTACACTGCCATGACTTAGGCACCTATCTGGGCACCTATGGCGTATCAACGGTGCGCAGCCCCAACCTTGACAATCTGGCCAAGCGAGGCGTGCTGTTTACCCGTAGCTTTTGCACGGCCCCACAGTGCAGCCCCTCCCGGGCCTCACTCTTCACCGGTCGGTATCCACACAACAACGGCGTCATGGGTCTAGCACACGCCAATTTTGCCTGGGACCTGAATCCGGACGAAAAGCACTTGGCTGCCTATCTACGCGATGCTGGCTACCGCACCCATTGCGTCGGCACTGTACACGAGGGGCGCGGCGGGCCGCTGGCCTGGGGATACGAGGCCTTTCATCCGGCCCATTGGGGCAACGAGGTCGCGGACGTTGCAATCTCCCAACTCCAAGAGCTAGCTTCCGATACCGACGCCCAGCCCTTCTATTTGTACGCCGGTTTTATCGAGCCACACCGCCTGCCGTCCGGCACGGGAGAGCTCCCAGGTGATCACACATTCCTCCACCCTGTCGCCGATTACGGGCCCGATCTCAGCTTGGGCATAAAAGTGCCGGGCTATCTAAAGGATACGCCAGGCACCCGCCAGGAGCTGTCCGAGCTGCAAGGCATGGTTCACTGGGTAGACGCCCAGATCGGCCGGATTCTTGATGCCGTTGAGGTTGCACCGGTGGCCGATGACACCTTGGTCATCTTTACCACCGACCACGGCTATGCCATGCCCAGAGCCAAGTGCAACCTCTACGATCCCGGCATCGCGGTAGCCCTGATGCTCAGGCTACCCTCTCGTGCAGGCTGGCACGGTGGACGCCAGGTCGAGTCCATGATCTCGAACGTTGACGTATTGCCTACGTTGCTCGACTTGCTTGGGCTGCCCATTCCAAGCCGCGTCCAAGGCCTCTCTTTCCGTCCCTTGCTGGATGGCAAAGGCAATGCCCCGCGCGACGTCTGCTTTGGCGAGCTCACCTACCATGACTACTATGATCCGAAGAGGTGTATACGTACCGATCGGTACAAGCTGATCGCTAACTTTTCCTCGGCGCCCGCGTTTATGGATGCCAGCCAGACATGGCGCCCACGTGCCGACACCATTGTGCCGGAAAACCACGCGGCCGCCTACCATCCCTATTTGGAGCTCTATGATCTATGTGAGGACCCGTGGGAGCTGCATAACTTGGCGGAGGAACCTTCCCGTGCCGACGTCAAGCGAGATCTGATGCGGCGCCTGTATGCACACATGGTAGAGACGGAAGACCCGCTTCTTCACGGCGCCATCACCTGCCCACAGCATCATGTCACCCAGGGATTGCTAGAGGAAGCCGCTCACACCTAGCCTGCAGGTTTGCCAAACCCAGATAGAGCAACACCTCCCTGCCCTCGAGATCAGGGCAAGGAGATGCTGTGATGCGGCGGATGTCTGAGCCACCCTCGAGATTTGAACTCGAAACCTGGCGCTTACGAAGCGTCTGCTCTGCCGATTGAGCTAGGGTGGCATGGCCATACCATCCGCACGGACCAATCCCAAGTATAGCGGCCCGGTCAGGCAGCGTCAAATCGGCTTGGGTTCAGGCCAACACGCCATCTCGTACGCCGCGGAGGTAAGCGACGCTCTCCCGAGTGCTTGGGATGTAGGCTGCCTTGCCCTCGTACTCGCTCACAACGGCGCCCTCATAACCACGGGAGGCGAGAGCTTGCATGAGGCCCGCCAGCTGCACCTCGCCACGACCAGCAGGCACAAAGACGGGCTCTCCGCCTTCCATCCGTACATCTTTTACATGCACGTTGACAACGCTTGGCAGCAGCGCATCAAAGAACCGATGCGCGTCGGCCAACGTGTGGCCACCCCAGCAAAAGTTGCCCGTATCCAGCGTGATGCCAAGCCGCGGCGAATCAACGTCCGCCAGAAGGCGCGCCAACACATCGCCATCGTTCATCAGTCGGCCATGGTTCTCGATACCAATAACCAGGTCCCAATCGGCAATGCGCTCACACACCTCGGAGAATCCTCTGACCACCCAAGGGTAGAATTCGTCAGCCGAGTGCCCTTCTTTGACATCCCCAACAAAGGCGCGCACAACAGGAATCCCCAACCGCACGGCCAGCTCGCAGTAGCCGAAGAGCTGTGCAACCTGCTCTTCGAGCCCCTCTTCAGTCAAGACGGCGAAATCGCAATACCCGCCCAGGCTGGTGGCCTCAATGCCAGCATCCCGAATGGACGCCATTACCTTGTCATAGTCCACATCGCCCTGCCAGAGCCCTTGGTGAACCGACGGGCGACCGTTCAGCTCCATCGCCTCGCAACCGAACGCCTGGGCAGCTTCTAGCACCACTGACAAGGGCTCCGATCCCATACCCAAGCTCGTCATGCCGATTCGCATTGGCCTTCCCTCCTCGTCAAACACGCTCCCACTGTCAGGCTAGCTCTAATCTAAGCCACCATAGGGTGCCACAAACGCTAGCACCTCGTCCATGGTAGGCATAAAGTTGGCACAACCATGCTTGGTCACCACGATGGCACCACAAGCGTTGCCCAACCGTGCCGACTTGTACCAGCCCCACTCACGCGCCAAGCCAAACAGGAATCCTCCGCCGAAAGCGTCACCAGCCCCCAGGATGTTATAGACTTCCACTGGGAAGCCTGGCACCTCTAGTACCTCTCCCTTGCGCAAGTGCACCCGCGAGCCCCGCTCGCCGATCTTGATGACGAGAGCCTCTGGGCCACGAGCCAGCAGCTCGGAGATGGCAGCGTCCGTATCCCCTCTCACCCGCGCATCCGAGACCTGCGAATGCGTCAGCGAAACGCTATCAGCATCGGCGAGCATCGCCGCGTTAACCTCGTCCTGGGTGCCGATGACCACATCTACCAAAGGCAGCACGGCCCTCACGGATACGCCAAAGGCGCGCACATCGTGCCACTGATCGGGGCGAAAGTCGATGTCGAACACCACCTTGGCGTTCGCCCGCCTAGCGCGCTCGGCGGCGAACATGGTGGCGCTACGGCTTGGCTCCCGGCTCAGATTCGTGCCGGCGAACTCGAACAGGCGACATGCCTCTACTGGCGCCATCAACACGTCGTCGATGCTCAAATAGCTATCCGCACAATTTTCCCGATAGTAGACCAACGGGAACCGATCGGGAGGCTCAATTCCCAACACGACAGCACTGGAACGTCTCCCTACCTTGGTGGGGATGTACTGGCAGTCCACACCCTCATCGCGAAGAAAGGCCATGAGGAACGATCCCACGGGGTCATCACCCACAGCGGTTAGCAACGCCGTGCGCAGTCCCAGGCGTTGCGCTTGCACAGCTATATTGGTGGGCGATCCGCCAACGTACGCAGCAAAGCTCCGTATCGCCTCAAAGGGAGATCCGACGTCATTGCTGTATAGGTCGATCGAGCTTCGCCCCATAGTGAGCAGATCGTACGTCTTGGACATCGCTGTGCGCCCTCTCCGCAGAGGCTCACGGCCGGTCACGAGTTGGGAGACTGGCCGTGAGCGCTTCGATTCGCGCCATCTAGGCCAGATGCAGCTTGAGCGTCCGCACCTCATACGGGCGCAGGGATACGCGAACGCCATGCCCCGCGCAAGGGATCTCAACGCCCTGTTCCTCAACCGGATTGACGGCCTCGCAACGCGAGACATCCCAACGCCACGAGACGGTGGCCTCGGCGGGTAGCCCGTGCATCTCAGCCAGGCGCACGACCAGAGCCTTGGGATCATCCTCCGCCATCTTGAGCGCCGTGATCATCACGTTGGCCGGCTCACATGTGAGCCAGGCCGCACCCGGGTTGATGTCCCCCGCATGCGCATCGGTGATGCAAGCTATTAGTCCTTGGTTGAACTCGGCCCCCCGGCGATCCGTGGCCGCGGCGCGCCAGTCGCCCGTGTGGGGATAGAGCGCATAGCGGAATTGATGCTCGCCGACATCCGGCACGTTGTCGGGTTCGTAGGACGATCGCAGAAGGGTGAGCCCCAAGGTAGTGCCCTGTGCCGAGTGGCCGTACTTGCCATCGTTGAGAAGCGACAACCCATACCCCTCATCGGAGATGTCGGCCCACCGCAACGCTGGCACTTCATCGCCAGTCGTATTGCGCTCCAGCCCAGCATAGGCGACCTCAAAGGTCGCACGGCTCGGTCCCAGACTCGGCTTGAACATGGCGCGCAACATCGGCGCGTCCACATCCTTGCCGCCGCGTTCTTGCCAATCGATCCAGTTATCCACATCGATGCGGCGCAGCCCGGCATAGAGCCGGTAGCGCTGAACGATGGTGGATTCACGGAACCGATGTCGCACCTCCACCGTAGCGCGCACCGGCCCTCGCTCCGTGACGGCTACCTCTGCCCCATACAGAAGGCTATCGACGCGCGTGATGTCGCCGATGTTCCAGGCCGACATAGGATGAGGCTCTTCCCACCAGATCTGCAGACGATTCAGCAAGCCAGCATTCTGCTTGCGCTCCACGCCGCGCCAGGTGCTCATCGTATCCACCACGCGCCCATTCTCGAGGTCCACTAGGCTATCGATCGCCCCTGAGCCCTCGTGCACGTGGAAACGCAAGATACTATTGCTGAGCGTCGTGTCATCAGAGACCGTGACGCCCGGAACAGCCTCCTCGTTTGATGGATGGAACACGCGGCAGCCGAGCGCTGGCACGTCCTCCGCCACAAAGAGCAGCGACGCGCCAACAGTTTGCACGGGCACGATCTCGCCCCGGTCATCCACCAAGGATGTCGGGATACGATCAAGCGTGTCCATCGGCAACCGCACCAAATCGCTCCGTGACCATGCGAGTGGGTTCCAAACCACGATGCTCGGGCCCAGGCCGGCTCCCGTCGCCACCTTGCTCGCCAGAGCTTGGCACGCCTCGCCCGTCAGCTCGCCAGCTTCACACACGACATCATCGAGTATCTCGGTAGCATCATCATAAGTCGCGCCGATGGCGCAGCCACACAGGATGTCGTGGAACTGGTGGAAGAGTGTCGTCTTCCAAGCCTCAGCCAGGTCGTCTCCGGGATAGGTCAGCCCCGCCTCCGTCGCCGCCAGAGCCCTGAGGCTCTCTGCTGTAAGGAGTGCTGTCTCGCTACGTCGGTTGCGCTCCTTGATGTCACCGTGGCTGGTATAGCAACCCTCAAAGGTCGTATTGAGCTCGCCCTCGACGACCGGCAGCTCGATACCGGCCTTGTCGACGGCGCTGTAGAAGGCTTCCAGTGTGCTCATCTGTGCCCTGGGTAAGAACGGGATGTCGGCCAGCCGCAGGGCAGCCTCCACGTCACGGGCCGTTGCCCCACCGCCGTGATCCCCTACACCGTACACAAAGAGAGCATGGCGCAGGCCATAGCGCCGCGCTAGGTCCAGCGCCGGGCCGACGATGCTTTCCGGCATGATGACCCCGCCGTAACCAAGAGGATCGTTGAACGCCAGCACCCGAGAGCCGTCCACGCCCTGCCACCAGAACAACGGCTCACCGCGACCTGCCCGGCAGAAGTAATAGCGGTCCACGCCAGCTTGCCTGAGAAGCTGCGGTAGCGTGCCCACGTGCCCGAACGTATCAGGCTCCCAACAAATCCGCGGCTCGACGCCGAACGTCTCCCGCACGTATCGCTGTGTGTGCAACAGGTGCCGGGAGAGCGACTCGCCCAGCGCCATGTTGAGATCGCCCTCTACCCATGTATTGGCGGTGACCTCCCAGCGCCCCTCAGCGACGCGCTTCTTGACGGCATCCAGCACGTCTGGGGCGCTCTCGGCCATCGCCTCGTAGGTGGAAGCCTGGCTCTGTGAGAAGTGAAACGTGGGATACCGCGCCATGAGCGCGTCGGCCGCCTCAAAGTCGCGCTTGATCACATTGACCGTCTCGTCCCAGGTCCACAGCCAGTTCATATCAATATGAGAGTGGCCCACTAGATGGGTGACATAGCTCTTGGCGGCCTCTGCCATAGGTGCCAGATAGGCCAATGCACGTTGGCAACTTGCTCGCCAACGCGTCCAGCCCCCAGAGCGGAGAGCATCCAGATCCAGAGCGGCAGCGGCCTTTTGCCAAGCCATTTGCCACGCCTCACAGGCGTCCTCGCCATCAAAGGCTAGGTAGTGGGTGAACTGCATCTGGCCTTGGACCACATCCAGGTCCCAGAGCGCCTCAGCCAGCGAGCTCACCCGCGCCCCGCTCGGCATAAACAGACCAAAGCCATCGCCGCCAAAGGCGTGAATGGCTATCTGAATCTCCTGCCCAGGCTGATACTCTTCACAGACAACCAGTGGTACGGCTCTCGTATCCAGCCAAGAGGGCTCGGCGCAGCGGAGCTCGCCGTCGACGTACACCTCGCTATGAATGGGCACGATGAATGGCAACTCTACGGATGACCAACACGTCTCCACCCCGGCCACGTTT
>CAZTMY010000060.1:0-11319 GCA_964614895.1 uncultured Anaerolineales bacterium | reverse complement strand
GCCCGTGCCACACCCAGCTTGAACAGTGGCCGGCCGACGTCAGTGGGCTACGCCCCAACGACGACCATCGCCGACTTGGCCGAATCGCCGCTCCCCTTTGACGCAGCATCCCGCCAATTCGACGATAGTCTAGCCATGTGGCCCTACGCACTCAATCGCGGCAATACACACGCACCTCGTATACGCGTACCTGCCAACCGATCTCGTTGGTGGCGCGGACTATCAGACGCAAGCGGTTGGTCTCCTGCACATCCGATAGGCGATGCACGCGATGCCGCAGGTAGTTATTACGCTCAGAGTGCACCGTACGCCATCTCTCCCCGTCCCAAACCTCCAGGTCATAGTCGCGGACGCACATGCCAGAGACGCCCATCTCTTCCGTGTTGATGGGCATCTTGCGATAGCCACGACGCATGGTATCAAAGGTGAGTTGGACGACATTGAAGCGCTGAGGTGCATCCCACTGGAGCTCGAGCCACTGGGGCAGCGGCTGGTCCACGTCGCTGAGCCACATGTTCACCGGGTTGGTGCTGAATCGTCGGTTCCAGCCATTGACGACGTTGGCGGCCTCGCCATAGGGTGGCGCAGGATCAAGTTTGAAGAGATGGGTATCGGGCGAGATGGCAAATCGCCCCTGCCCGGGCTCTAGAACACAACGCCGTGCATAGTCGTACCGCCAGCTATCGCGTCCCCAAGCCACATCCTCACATGGTTCCAGCAAGAGCGCATAGCAGGCCTCGTCGCTGGTAGGATCCTTGGGAACAAGCGCAAGGCCATCAAAACCAAAAGTCACCCAACCCTCATGCTTGGCCGACACGATACCCTCGGCGTCCGCCACGTGTGCGTAGGCGGCCACTTCGGGCATGTTGCCCCACTCCATCCGGTTGGAGGGCTCATCATCCAGCACGTCACGCGTCTCGTGCGGCAGCTTGTAGGGGCGATCAGGAGCATAGTGCCTCAATTGCAGGCGCACCGTGCGATCGGCCTCGCCATCATTTTTCAGATAGAGCCTGACGCTATCCAGCCGTTCGGCCCAATCCCAACGCATCACGCCGACGACGCGATCCAGTGGCGCCCAGTCGGTAAGCCGATGCGGACCATGGCGCTCCTCGCTGCTGGCGATCACCTTCGCTTTGAGGGCCAGGTCGGCGGGATCGGTGTTGGGCACGCCCAAGATGGTGCCATCCTCGCGTAGGAGGGTCTGCTGGAGCTCACCCAGGTGATGCCGATACACGGCCCCAGGAGAGCAGTCGTACCGACGGCAGAGATCCGCGGCGACGCCCACGGCCTGCCCCACGCCGCCCAGCGTCCTCTGGAGGCGAACAGTCCCGAGCGCCAGGTGGCTGACGCTGACATGGCGCCCAGCCAGAAGCAGATTGGAAACATTGCGCGAATAGAGGCAGCGATAGGGGATGCTGTACAGCGGTGGCACAGAGCAGAGCTCGACCTCGGCCTGGCGGAGCCCGGTCCCAGAGGGATGGTGCACATCCACGGCGTACCCACCATAGGCCACGCCGTCTTTGAACCAGCGCCCGGCCTCGACGTCCGTCTGCGTAAGGACCAGATCGCCGAGGAAGCGGCGGCTCTCGCGCCGTCCCGCCTTGGGGCTCACCCAAACGAGCTCCCAATTGCGAGCCTCCTCGGCGTGGGCCTCATTCTTGATGTGATTCCACACGCTATAGAGCTGCCTGAGCAGCTCCTCGTAGATGGCGTGCTCATCGGCGATGGTATCGCGCTCGCCGCCAGACTCGGTGTGCCAGAGAAAGCATTGCTCCGCATCGGGATGCCATGCCGCGTGTGCGTACAGGCAGTTGCCCTGGGCATCGTACCCGCCAAAGCCATAACCAGGCTCGAACGGGGGCGTGCCTGGCGGCGGCGTGAACGGTACTGGCCTGCTGGCCTTGCGTACCAGGGCGGTGATGCTCGTGCCTAGGGTCTCGGAATCGCTCTGCTCGGGGGCGCTGCGCTCGCCATACACGTCCTTGCCCTCGCGCCCCAGGGCATAGTCCGCTCCAGCGAGGTAGGCGATCTGGCCATCCCCGGAAGCATCAATGACGACATGGCGCACAGAGACCACGCACGTCCCATAGGTCCCCAGATCCTCCAAGATCACCGCCGCGATGCGGTCTCCCTCTGTGAGGGGCTCTCGAGCATAGTGGCGCTTGAGCACCGTGACGCCAGCGTCGTTGAGGGCAGTCGCCAGCTCGGCCTCCCACAGCCGCGAGATGTTGCAGTGCCTGCCATAAGAGCGCGTCTTGGCGCCATGCGCGGCGGCGTGCGCCTCTAGCTCGTCGATAATGCCCGTCTCCCCGGCATACGGATGAAAGCTATGGGCACCCGATACATGCATACCCAGGTTCGGCCCCGAGTTGCCGCCTAGCACGGCATCCATCTCGGCGAGGATGACGTCGCACCCCAGGCGCGCCGCCTGTATGGCGGCGCAGACGCCGGCAACGCCAGCCCCGATCACAAGCACATCACAGGCACGCTCGGTCTTGGTTCGCGTTGGTAGCTTGCTCATGTGCAACTCTCCCACAGGTAAGGCTCGGACCGTGCGCAACTCTGGTAGGGTGAGGCGAGTCTAGCCGCGCGGCGGGAGACCGTCAAGGCCTGCGCGGCCCGAGCATCGGCAGTCTTGACCAGGATATAGACGAGGGATAAGCTTTGCTCGTTGCCAAGCGGGCTTTTGGCACACCGTGGCCGTCTATGCTGTGTAGGGGGGGACGCACGATGAGCAACCTACGAATTCTGCTGCTCTCAGGAGGCACCTACCACGATTTCGATGGCTTTGAGGAGGCCATCAGGCCCTTACTAGAGAGCGCTGGGCACACGTTGGATGCTACGTACGACCTAGATACGCTCCTCGCGCTTGAAAAGCCCGGGCACTACCACCTCGTGATCAACAACACCTGCCTTGGCAAACGCCGTCCAGATCATGACGACACGCACCAGGAACGCCTGACCAACGCCCAGACCGAGGCGCTGGTGGCGTTCGTTCGCGCCGGTGGAGGATATCTGCCATTCCACTCAGCTACAGTCAGCGGCGAGCCAAACCCCGAACTCGCGAGGCTCAACGGAGCCCTCTTTCTGGAACATCCACCCCTGCACACGTTCACCGTCTATCCTACGCGCCTGGAGCACCCGATCACCACGGGCATCGAAGCCTTTTGCGTGCGCGACGAGCTCTATATGCAAGCATACCACGAGGACGTCATCGTGCTCATGGTTGCCATCGATCGCGGCGTCGCCTACCCCATGGTCTGGACGCGCCACGAGGGGCAAGGACGTGTGGCGCACATCGCACTCGGACATACGCCGGAAGTCTGGCACAGCGCGCCTTTCCAGAAGCTGTTCATGCAGACGGTGGACTGGCTGACGCCTGGGCGCCGCCATGCCCCGGAGGTGATCTACCTTTAGCGGAAGAGGTGCCAATGGCTCGCGTCGAGATCCACAGGCCCGCGCCCGACTTGTGCCTGACGGACACACAGGGCCATTAGGTGCGCCTATCCGACTATTGCGGTGAGAAACATCCCTTGAACGTCTTTGCCAGGGGCTGGCAGACAAGCAGGGCGCGGCTCGTTAAAATGCTAGCGGCGGCCTTCGAAGGCCGCCGCCGCTTGGCCACATAAGGGAGCATTCCTCACTCGATGAACTCGGCCGTATCGAGCATGCCATCGAGCAACCCCACGTAGGCCTCGAGCTGTTGCTCGTCTGGCGCTCGCAGGAAAAAGTCCACGGCTCGCCGGCCACCATCCTCGGTTCTCACGACCAGGACGTGCCGCGATACCGCAACCACGGGGGCCTCCTGGCCTTCCTCCGCCGCTCCGAGCAGCTCCAACGTGACCACACGACCATTGCCCCAGGGGGCCTCAAAGGGGTCCGAGGCCAGCACCCGCGAGGGCGTCGGCAGCAACGCCGCCTCGGGCTCCATGGGCGGCTCCAAGTCACGCCACATCACGCCCACCTGAATGCCCGGCGCCCGACGCGAAACGTACGCCATCTGGCCATCTAGATCACTGGGCATCCCCTGGAAATCCTCCGGCAGCTCGAATCGAAGCCCGAGCGCCATGATCTCCCTCGTCTCTGTGGGCTGTTCTCCAACCTGCGGCGTGCTGTCGGCAGCCGCCTCCTCCGTCGCCGAAGGTGTATCGGTCGACACAACGGTCGCTGTTGGCGGGATGGGAGACGGCTCTGCAGTAGCAGTTGGTGGCGGCGTGGCAGGCGGTTGCGTCGGCGTAGGCTGTTGACCGGGGACGGCACATGCCACTACCAACAGGGTCACCAGCGCCATAATGAGCGTGCGAGTTGACAGTCGTATCACGATTCCCCCTCTTGAACGCATTCAAAACTCTTGTCCTCGAAGCCGATCCATGGACGCATGTGGAGCGCCCAAGGTTCCCGTGCACGCTCGCTGCCTCCCCAAATGCAAGTCGCCAAGTCGGATGCCAAGTTGCCCAGAATCGCGCCTGCCTGTACGATAGACGGCCGTATCCGGTGATAGCGTTCCGCAAGCCGGCCCCGGAGGTGCCATATGAGGCCACGAGTCGCTCTCCGCTACCTTGCCCGACAGCCGATAGCCCTGCACGCCGCGCGCACCGCGGTGCTGCTCTCCGCCTGTGCCCTCATGGCGTTGCGCGCGCCGCTGCTCTTGCAGCAGCCCCGCTTCTGGGCAGAAGAGGGCAAAGTCTATTATGCTTATGCCTACAGCAACCCATCCTGGCGCGCGCTCTTGGCACCACATCAGGGTTACTATCACCTATTCGCCAATATTGCCACCGCCTTGGCACTGCTGGTGCCAGTGCAGCACGCGCCCATGGTCACAACGCTACTATCCTTCGCCGCGCAGGCGCTGCCTCTGGCCATCGTCCTGTGGGGCACAGCGGAACCCTGGAACAGGTTGCCCGGCAGCATCGTGGCCGTATGCATCATCCTTTTGACCCCATCTAGCGGGGAGTGCTGGTTGAACAGCATCAACAGCCAGTTCTACCTGGCGCTATCGGCGGCCCTGTTGCTACTCGAGAACCCGCCCGGGAGGACGCCGCGCCGTTGGCTCTACCGTGGCATCCTAGCGCTGGCGACACTGAGCGGCCCAGTCACCGCGTTTCTGGCACCGCTGTTCATCGTACGGGCATGGGCACGTCGCCAAGAACGCGAAATCAGCACGCAAGCGTGGATCGTCACAGCCGGAGCGATGCTGCAACTCGGCATTGTCCTAACGTCGTTGGAGGCACCACCCGAAGGCGCCGTCAGGTTCGCGGGGCTAAGCCTTGCTAACTTGAGCGCCGTTGTGGTGAACCGCACCATTGTGATGCCCATCGCCGGCGCGCGGGCGGCGCGTTGGACAGCCCAGGTACTAGCCAAAGCCCACGAAGCCGGCGCAGACGCCTTGCTTGGGTGGGGGATGCTCGTGGTGCTGGTGGGCCTAGGACTGTACCTCTGCTGGGGACGCTCCTCGCGGCAGCGCTATCTCGTGGCCGCGTCACTGCTGATGACCACGCTCGCAACCATCTCGGCGCTCATCGGCCCTGACCAGACCAAGTGGGTACTGCTAGACCCAGGAGCCGCCATTCGCTATTACTATGCGCCATCGGTGTTGCTGATGCTGGCACTCTGGGGTCGAGTGGACCCACGCCCGAAGCGTTGGCGACGCCCCGGCTCACTCCTGGCAGGCCTGGCACTGGTCGCCTGTTTGACATTGGGCGCGGCTGACTATCGCGCGTTGATGCGTCCCTTTGTGAGTGCCGATTGGCCCGTCTGGCATGACCAGGTCGCCATCTGGGAGACGCGCCCCGGCTACCGCCTACTCATCTGGCCACCACCCTGGGACATGAGGCTGGTGCGGTGGGACTAGCCTCCAGCTCCACTTCCGGTGAGGAACATCACCGTAGCCGCCGCCACGGCCACGGCTAGCAACCCCACCAACACGTTCTGCAGCTTGCCATTCTGCCATCCGCGCATGACGCGCTTGCTGCTGCCAAGCTGAAGCATGATCACGAGAATGACGGGCAGTAACACCGCGTTGGCCACCTGCGACAGCCACATCAGAGGGAACAACTTGATGCCCGGGATCAGCACCAAGGTCGCGCTCAGTGCCAGAATGCCCACATACATGCCATAGAAGACGGGGGCCTCGCTCAGCTTGTGGTCCAAGCCTCGTTCCCAACCAAAGGCCTCGCAGAGCGCATAGGTTGTGGCCAAAGGCAGCACCGACACCGCCAGCAGCGAGGCCCCTGCCAGCCCCACGCCGAACAGAGTCTGTGCCCCGGCCCCAACCAGCGGCGCGAGCGCCATCGCCGCCTCCTCCGCCGTCTCTACTGCGATCCCCGCTGGATGGAGCGTCGCAGCCGTGGAGATGACGATGAACATGGAGACAATGTTCCCAATGGCGGCCCCAAAGACTGCATCCAGGCGCGTCTCGCGATAACGCTCCCTGGGCGTGTGGCGGTCGGCCACTGAGGCCTGCATATAAACCGCAGCCCATGGCGTGATCGTGGTACCCACTGTCGCCAGGAGAGCCAGCATATAGTCTCGTCCACCATGCAACTGCGGGACGACCGCCGAGCGCAAGACCTCGCCCCAATCGGGCTTGGCCATGAACGCTGATGCCACATAGGCCACTGCAAAGAGAGAGATGGCGAGCAACACCTTTTCCACCACGCGGTAGGTGCCCCGCGTGACCAAGAGCCACACAGCCACCGCTGCCAGGGGCACTGCTACATAGCGAGACAGACCGAACAGCTCGGCACTGGATGCAACGCCCGCGAACTGGGCCGCCGTCGTGCCCAGGTTGGCAATAAGCAAGCCCAGCATCACGAAAAAGGTCAGCCGCACGCCATAGCGCTCACGAATGAGATCGGTGAGGCCCTTGCCAGTGACGGTGCCCATCCGCGCGGCCATCTCTTGCACCAGCACCTCTCCCAAGGTGATCCAGACCAAGAGCCAGAGAAAGCTGTACCCATAGCGCGAACCAGCCATGGAGTAAGTGGCGATGCCGGGCGCGTCATTGTCGGCGCTGGACGTGATGAGCCCGGGACCCAGGATGGCCAAGAAAAGGAGAACTCGCCGTATGACGGCTCGAAATGTGCCTCCGGTCTTTAGGCGACGTGTAAGCAAGTTGAGATCGGGCACGAGACACCCCCCAGGAATGGGCGCGTACGCAAGGAGACGTGTCACTAGAACAGGCGCGGAATCCGCTTCTTCCAGGCAGTCGGGATGATGGCATCGATGGCATCGTCCACAGTAACGATGCCATGCAGGATACCCTCGTCATCCACCACCGGGAGTTCGATGAGATTGTACTTGGCCACCAGCCGCGCTACCTCGCGCTGCGGTGTGAGCAACTCTACGGTGATGGGTTGTGTGTCGGCGATGACATCCACCGACACGTCGGGGTCTGCCATCACCAGGTCACGCAATGAAATCACGCCCTGTAGCTTGCCGTCAGGCGACACGACATGCAGGTTGTAGAGGGTCTCATCCTCCAGCGCTTGGGGGGAGGTCCGCAAGTAAGCCAGGGCTTGACCAGCCGTCATGCCCTGCGGGATCGTCGTGAACTCGGTGGTCATGATGCCGCCAGCCGTGTCCTCGGGGTAGGCCAGCAGCTTGGCCACCTGCACCGAATCCTGATCCTCCATGGCCTCGAGCAAGGTGCTGCGACGCTCATCCTCCAGCGCGCCCAGCAGGTCAGCCGCTTCGTCCGGATCCATCTCTTCCAGCACATCGGCCGCCCGATCGAGAGACATGCCGCTCAGCATGGACTCCTGAAGCTCGTCGGGAATCTCTTGCATGGCGTCGGCGACTGTCTCATCATCCAAGGACTGTAGCAGTGCCAAGCCCGATGGCCCATCCATCTGAGTCACGAGGTCGGCAATGTCGGCAGGGGCGATATGGCGGATCTTGTCACGGGCCACGCGCAGCCGGATCGGCTGATCCGGCTCAACGGCGGCAACAACGTCCCAGGGGATGACCTGCTCAGTGAGTCGCTTGCCAAATGGCCGCAGCAATCCCTCCACGACCCGTTGCAGGCCAAGGCGCCGTAGAAGACTGACGGTCCCCACCGCAGCGCCCGTCACGTAGAGCTGCTGCGCTGGACCAAGGGGGTTGAGGCGAAGATCGTTGACGCGCACCAGACGCCGCCCTTCCACATCCACGATCTGGCGATCGAGGATGTCGCGGCCTAGGTGTATCTCCCCACCACCGAGGGTGTATGCCGGCGGGGGCCAGGCCTTGAGTACGAGGGTGGGAATGACGCGATCCATCTGATCAGCGGGCACGAGACGCTGATCGCCATCGTCAGTCTCGATGAGAACCGCAGCCAGAGGAAGGGGCCCTTGCGAGCGGTCGAGCGCCAACAGATCAAGACATCGCCCGATGGGCTCGCCCAGACGAGTTTCCACGCGATTGCGGAGGACCTGGCTTAGGTAGGCTCCCACGTTGCACCCCCCATCGCACGCAAAACCGCCGCGGTCGCCGGCTAGGCTCCACCAGGAGACCAACCAGACCGACCGCGGCGCCTGGGCGCCGGGGTTGCTAGGAGCTCGGAGGTGGTAGCTCGCGCCGCCGATGCGGCCTACATTGATAGCTGCGGTCACCGCGACCGCAGCGTTCCGAAGGATTATTATCTTCCGTACTCATGACTTCCCATAGACTTTGGCAACACGCCCATGCTAGCACGCCTTGGGATGAGCGTCAAGACAAGATGCAAGGAGGGCGTTGAGCAACGGCCCCCCGGGTCTCTACCACCTTTGAAGCATAGCGCGAGTCGCGATATGTTGTGGGGAGTGGCGGCCAAGACGGAGAGGGTTATGGGCAAGGTTCGGCTGGTAGATACGGGGAAGGGCTCCTTCTTTGGCGATTATGTGTACGAGAAGGACAAGCGCGGCTTTGAGCGTTGCCGCTATCTGGGGTTGCTGCGCTAGCGACTTGCCCTGGGCACAGTGCGTCCAAGTGGCGCGGGGGCACGCGAGAGGCGGCCATCTGGGCCTTTCAGGAGGACGACTAGAGCCCCACTTTGATGGCAGAGGAGGCTCGAGCGGCATCTAGGCCCTTCGCAGCCTGATAACTCGCGAAATCCCGGCCTTGTCGCGATCGATGCCCCTCAACCCTTGCCTTTTTCTACACCCTCACCCCGCCCTGTGCAAGCTCTCGCCTTTGCGTTGGCGATCGGCGGCTTGCCCGCAGCGGAAGCTGCTCATGATCGCCACCCCGCCTGCTCCCGCGGCGACCACCACCCCGGGTACCGAGGGATGCGCATTCTCATCTCCCTGAAGCGAGCCTAGCCGCCTTGGCGCGCCGAGGGAACGATGGCGTGCAGACGTTTCCCCTTGGGTATATAATGGACTTGGGGAGGTAGTATGCGTGACCTTGTCCTGCTGGCACTGTGTTCGGCATTGCTCGGGTCTATTCCCTGGGCATATATCCTCGTGAAGGTCACCACGGGGAAGGACATCCGGCAAGTGGGCGACGGCAACGTTGGCACACGCAATGCGTGGTGTGCAGCCGGCGCCCCTGTCGGCTTGGCAGTGTTAGTTCTGGATGGTGGCAAAGGCGGTGCTGCCTGCGCCCTGGCCCAACAGCGGGGCACAGACTGGCTCTATCTGTACGTGGCAGGCCTGGCCATGCTCATCGGCCACGCCTTCGCGCCGTGGCTTGGCTTTCACGGTGGCAAGGGACTGGCAGCCATTTCAGGGTTTGCGCTGATGCTCTGGCCGGTGTCAACGCTGGCTGGGGTATTTGTGCTCCTTATCCTGGGCCGCCGGACCTCGTTCGATCACCGTTTTGCGGCCGCTGCCCTGACCACGCTCCTCGCCTCGATGCTGATCGAGCACAACGATCTTGCCGGGGCTGGGCTCTTGGTCCTGCTGCTGTGTGTGGCAGGCCTAAAGAAGCTGCTCGACATACCCCGCGAGCGCCGCCTGCAGGCCACAGCATCAAACGGAGCTGGCCTCAACACCACCGATTGATGCAGACGCGAGCGTCTTGGCCATATCACTGCCATCGCCGCCTTGCCGCCTGCCGTTACTGTGGTAGAATGTGATAATGCCCTTGCGCGATCGAGCTATCAAGCTGTCATCACAGAGGAGCCAGACTGCGGCATGACTGACAATGCCCCGAGAAAAGTCAAGCGCGTCGCTTTCTACACATCGCGTCTAGCGTATCGTTTCCTCTGGTGGGTTTTCAACACGTTGATCCGCATCGCCTACCGATACCGACCGGTCCCCCGCGAAGACTTTCCCAAGAGCGGTCCGACCATCGTAGCCGTGAATCACCTACACATGACCGACCCTGCCGCCGTATCACCGCTCCTGCCCAGGCAAGCCGTCACCCTCGCTGCTGGCAAATGGCGACGATTCTTTATCGTCGATGCCATTCTGAGGGTCGCTGGCGTCATCTATGTGCGGCGCGGAGAGATCGACCGCGCAGCGCTACGCCAGTGCCTCCATGTGCTCTCGCAAGGCGGCGTGCTGGCCATGGCGCCCGAGGGCACTCGCAGCCGAAACGGCGCCATGCAGCGAGCCAAGCCGGGAATTGCTTATCTGGCACTCCGGACCGAGGCCGTCATTGTGCCTGTAGCCATCTCTGGCACCGAGCGCCTACGCGACTGGCTTCGGCTCAAGAGGCCGATCCTCCGCGCCGTCATGGGCGCCCCGTTCCGCCTACCCCAGCCAGAGGGCAAACCCTCAGCAGCAGAGCTGCAGCACCTCGCGGACCTGGTGATGATTCGATTGGGGCTTGAACTGCCCGAATCGTATCGCGGCTATTATGCTGATCAAATCGCTGCCGTCGAGTCGGGCAAGAGCCAAGTGCTGGACGCGCTACGACCAGCGGAGCCATGAGCGACTATATAGTCACGCTACAGAGCGACGTCGAGTTGCCACATTCCGTGACGGCCACCTGGCTACGGAACGTCGCCCGACGGACGCTGCAACATGAACGGCAGCCATATGGCTTGCAAGTAGCGTTGCTCCTCACCGATGACGCGACCATCGCCAGGCTCAATAGCCAATACCGGCACGTCAATGGCCCCACGGATGTGCTAGCATTCGCCAGCCAAGGCGGCGAGCCCTTTGTGCTACCAGACTCTGCTCGCCACCATCTCGGCGATGTTGTTATCTCGCTCGAGACCGCGGAGCGCCAAGCAAAGGAGCAAGGGCACCCCACAGCGCACGAGCTCGCCCTGCTGATTGTGCACGGATGCCTGCATCTGCTAGGCTATGATCACGCGACACCGGAGGAACAGGCACGCATGTGGTCGCTTCAAGCAGACATCGTGCAAGACATCCTAGGAGATGCCCATGCGCCATGACCGCCCCGCAGACG
>CAZTMY010000059.1:0-11319 GCA_964614895.1 uncultured Anaerolineales bacterium | reverse complement strand
GCAGAGGATCTCGGCACGCGAGAGATACAGCCATGTCCAAGCCATCTGCTCCGTATCTTGCAGGCCATAGGCCAGGGCCGTCTCGGAAACGACGCTAGCACCGCAGTCGACGGCCAGCCCAGACTGACCAACTGGGACCGCCACGTCGACAAGACAATGCCCATCCTCGCTCAAGAGGACATGGTCGCGATAGGCTTCTACGCCTCGTTCCCGCAGACCCTGCCAGAGCCGATCTTTGGCCGTCTCGCGCAACCACAGGTCGTTGATCTCCTGCGCCACCAGCAGCCGATCCAGCGTCGTGGCGATAAAGGTGACCCGGCGCAGTTTGGCAGCCGGGATGGGATGCGGCAATTCTAGAAGGGGACCAAGCTCCAACTTGAGGTAGCGATCATCCGCGCGGGGATGTCGCGTCTGATCGGGCAGCAGATCTCGCCTCTTGACCAAGCGATAGCGTTCGATGGACGCATAGTAGCGAATGCTACATCCGAGCTCCCCAAATCGGGCTGGCAAGTAGAACGCCAAGTATTCAGCGCCGACTCGCTCCGGTGCCTTGGCCAAGGGGATACGATACCAACGCTCGTTGATCACCAAGGCCCAATCGTCAGGGCGTGGAACAATGGCTACCAGCACCCGCTCCGCGGTCCGCACGGGGGGCTCACTCTGTCCGAACTCGTCCCAATCCACCCAATTCCCCTTGTGGTGTGCTTGGCCCAAATACCAATGCCCTCCGGAAGGAGGGCGCCACATGGCTAACGATCGGTTCGAAAACCAGCCTAGTCGATAGCAAAGAATGCAAAGCGGAATCCAACATAGACAAAATAGAGAGCCATCAGATAGGTTGCCCCCAGCTTGCCCAGCTTGCCCTTGGTAATCCACAGGATGCCCCAGAGGATCAGCCCCGTTCCTGTCTCCCACGGCAAGTCCCAGTTGACCAGCGGTGCCGGGACCCAATAGCCGGATACCAGCGCGCCCCCACCGATGGCCACCAGAGGATTAGTAATGTTGCTACCAACCAGCGTCCCCAAGGAAATGCCATGCTCCTTGTGGCCGATCCCGGAGATAGCCGTCGTCAGCTCAGGCAAGGCTGATGCAATACCCAGCGTCATCACCCCAATGAGCGATCCGCCAATGCCAGTAGACTGGACGATGCCTTCGGTGACACGGAGCACCAAGTTGGCACTGACAATCGTGACCCCCATGGCCAGAGCCGCGTAGAACGCCCAACGGAGCGCCTCACTTCCCGTTTCGGGAGCATCAGCCTGCTCTGCCTCGACCGACTCTTCCTTCTTGTAGTACTTGCGCTCATCGCGATAGAGATAGTAAGTATAGGCGACGAACGTCCCAAAGAGAATCAGTCCATCCCACCGCGAATAGTAGCGATCCCACCCCAAGATGATGCACATGACGGTTGTGCCAATCATGGGGAGCATGCTCTTCCAGAGGAAATACCGCCGGAAGTAGAGCGTGCCGGCGAAAAAGACAACCATGCCGAGGATCAGCGTTTGCTGGATCACGTCCGAGCCGATATTCGCGCCCAACACGATGGCCGAGGCGATCTTTGCATCCATGCTACCACGCACGATCCCCACAGAGGCCGTCAGGTGCGACGTGATCTCGGGGATGCTCGTTGCCAACGAGACGACGGTCATTCCCATAAACGTGGTAGAGAGGTCAAAGTAGGTCGCGAGACCGATCAGCCGTTTCACGGCCTCATCGGCAGCAAGAATCAATAGCGCTATGCCTGCCAGGCCGGCCACGATGTTGACGCCTAGGGGCTGCGTTTGTAGAAATGCAAACATACTCGCTATCGCTTCCTATACTGTGGTGAGCGAGCGCCTGATACAGACCGATCGACTACCCGAGATCACCAAGCGATGAGTATACCGCTCATTGATGATAGATCCAAACGCCGCAGGACTCTCGTAGCGCCTCTTTGTCTGCTCATGGCATCCAGCGTGGACGTGCGATCAACGCCAGATTACAATGGTATACATGCGTTCGCATAGATGCAAGGAGATCCCATGAACCAGATGGAACTGATCCGCGACATTCTAGACGCCCTGCCACCCCTGGAGCACCCTCGCGGGAAGCGACTGCCGCTCTATCTCTGGGCGCTACGTGGCATGCCCGCCTCAGACGATCGCACCGCACGCGAGCTTATCCGTGAGGCCGACGCGCGGGGCCTCGCGTTCCTTGCTGTGTGGGACCACGAGAACATGCCCGAGTCGCTCGATGAGGCACTTCGCCTCGGCCGACTCCAGCGAGAGATGGGCTTGAGCATAGGCGCTGATGCCATCAAGCCACTCTACAGCTTCTGTGACGGGAGCTTGGCCACTGCCCATGTCAACAAGCATGGCGAGCCATTCTTTGATCGCTCTCACAGCCCCGATCGCCCCATTGGATGCCCGTTTGCCCTCGAACACCGTTACCCCGAGATCGCGGGGCGCATTCATGCGTTTGCCCAAGCTTATCGCCACGCCGATCTTCCACTTGCCTTTGTGTTCAGCGACTGGGAGATCGATGGCCCGCTAGAATGGAACAACGCTTGGGATCACATCCGTCGCTGCGAGCGTTGCCAGGCAAAACTCGGGGACGTGGATGACTTTGCCCATGTCCAGCGCACGCTTCGCAGCATCCGGGCAGATATGCAGCGGGAATGCTATGCTCGACCGATTCTCCAACGCTTCCCGCAAGCATTGGTAGGCAACTATGCCGTGTATGCGCACGGCGGCATGCGCTATTGGTATGACTATTTCGAGCAGTTCAACCCCGAGCTGCCCCACGTGTGGGATCAGCAAGAGCCATCGAGGCCTTGGGCGCACGAGTACCCACAGACAGACTATACCTTTGGCATGCCCGTCCTCTACACATGGTATCGCACATTTGATTGGTATGACTATGCCGTCAGCGACTATCGCTGGTTCTACAACATGCTCAAGATAGCCAGCAACGCCGGCGAGCACAAACCTAACGGGCACGAGCTGATCACGTTCGTCCATCACACGCTCACCGATCCCCCAGATAGCGGCGTGGAGCCCCACGTCGTGCCCATGAGCGCATGGGCCTATCAGGAGCTTCTCTGGCACGCCCTTCTGCGGGGCCACGACGCCCTGTTTTCTTGGAGCCCAAACGACGTTGCTGTGCACGAGGCGGTGCTAACCCATCAGGTCTATGCCCAATCTCTGGCCTACGGCGACATCCTGCAACGTGGCCAGCCCGTCACCTACGACGTGCCGCAAGAGCCGGGGGTCGTCGTATCTGCCGTCAGACTGGACGGCGAGTTGCTGGTGCGACGCACTGACTTTTTCGACGAGGTCAGCGAGCCCTTTGAGCTCGCGGTCGGCGATATCCGTGTCAGGGTGCCGCCGGCCCCTGGCGTTTGCCAGATCCTAAAACTTTGCTAGCCACGATCGTCTAAAAGCGGGGGAACCAAGGCATGAGGTATGAGGAGAGTGATCTCGTTGTTCGGGCGGTTCGCTTGCATGTTTACGCGATGGGCAAAGGTGACCCACCGCTGATTCTGGCGCACGGCTTTACGGACCATGGCCTGTGCTGGCTACGGCTGGCAGATGAGCTAGCAACCAGCAGGCGAGTCATCATGTACGATGCCCGAGGCCACGGCCGATCGGAAGCCCCTCCCGGGGGCTACTCCCGCCAGGAGTTGGCAGAAGACCTAGTAGCACTCGCGGAGGCCCTTGGCGTGGACCGACCCGCGATCATGGGACACTCGATGGGAGCCGACACGGCCGCTTGGGCCGGTGCGCTTGCACCCTCGCGTTTCAGCGGGATCATCCTAGAGGACCCTCCCTGGAACCCCGACCTCTATGCCCAGTCGGATGCTGATCGTGCCGAGAGGGCAGATCATGAGAAAGCGCGAGCCGTCACCAACAGAGAGCGGGACGTTTCCGAGCTAGAGGCGTGGATTCGGGAACGCAACCCCGGCTGGCACCCAACCGAGTGCCGCACATGGGCAGAGGCCAAGGCATTGATGGACCCTCGCGCCACTCGAGTGATTGCCAGCACGCGCGTTCCATGGCGAGAACTGATGCCACGGATCCGGTGCCCCGTGCTATTGCTCACAGGCGACAATGCGCTGGGGGCCCTGACGACTCCCACTGTGGCCGATGAGGTCGTCCGTATCGGAAACGATGTACAGCACGTCCACATAGGTGGCGCTGGCCATTCAGTACACCGAGACCAGTTCGCGGCGGTACTGGCAGCTGTGCGTACCTTTCTGGCCCGAACAGCAACACGCTAGAAGGACCTGGCGAGGCGCAGAGCGCCAGGAGCGCCTCGCACTCGGCCTGCGGGATGCTCGTGACACAGGAGCAGTCATAGAGCGGGTCCGACGCGCCAACTCTAGGATGGGTGCCTGGCAGCAGATGATTGTGCGGATCTCGTGTCTGCCCTCTTTCAGACCCATCACGGTCCCCCGTAACGTTGCCCCCGACACACGCTTGCGGTGAAGGGCGCCCCACCTCTTGCACAGGATAGCTGGTCGTCGTCAACAAGGCGTTAGTTCGTGGTAAATACCCCATGCATGATGACGCCACGATGCCTGCTGCGACCGTTGCGGTCGCCTCAAATATAGAGTAAACTGCCATTGGTTGAGCCCAGCTAGCGCGTCCGCGCATCGCTGCGAGAGGAGATCAGAGAGATGAAGACGCACGTCCGCTTCTGGCTCGCCGTAGTAGTCGTATGCCTGGGCATCATCACCACAGCGTGTTCAACCCCACCCACGCCCACCGTAACGCTGCCTACGGCCCCGCCCACGCCCACGCGGAGGCCACCGACCACCGTGCCCCCTACCCCAACTCCAGCTCCCGAAGGGGATCCCGCCCCCGAAGGATTCGCAGAAGCGCTCGACGCCGCCAAGCCAGTGGGCGCCGAAGCCTTGACGCTTCTCTACCAGATTGGGGACGATGGCGCGAAAGCGCTGGCCACCTACGAGATCACCAATTTCTGGACGATGACAGGAGCGCTGCGGGACTGCGTCTCTAGCTTTATCGGCACGGCTCCGATCGCCTTTGACACTGACGCGGAGCTGGAGACATTTCAAGCCGTCTATCTCGTCACCATGTACGATGAGGATCGCAACGAGAGCTTGGAGCCCTTGCTCACCGTGATGGTAACCCGCAACACCGCGAACGGGGTCGATTGGGCCAATCTCAAGCGCTGCGATCTCCCAGATGCAGTAGAATCAGTGGAAGTCTATCCCAGCGAGGCAGAGAGCTGGGACCGGATGTGCGCTCCTTAGCAAGATTCCCAAGCCGCATATCTATCGAGAGGGAATAGCTACATGAAGCCCTTGCGCAAACACGTGGCGCTTGCTGTGGACGGTGGAGGCATCCGAGGCATCATAGTCACCCGCGCGCTGACGATGCTCGAGCAACATCTCGGCGTCCCGAGCCACGAGCTGTTTGAGCTGGCGGCGGGCACGTCCACCGGCGCTGTCATTGCGGCCGGCGTAGGAGCGGGCCTCCCTACCGCCGAAATGCATACTCTGTACCGTGATCTCGGCGGCACCATCTTCCAACGCAGCCTGCGTTCGCGCCTTTGGCCGCTGACGCGATATCGCTATCCCATCAAAGCCCTCCGTGACGCCCTGCACAGCGTCTTGGGCGACATGACCTTGGGCGATCTCTGGCCCGACCAGGGCGGTATCGACCTCGTCATAACGACCTTTGATCTCATCGAACAGCGCACCCGCTTTATCAAGCCATGGAAACCCGAGTATGCGCCATGGCCACTGGTACAGGCAGTCCTGGCATCCTGCGCCGTCCCCACTTACTTTCCCGTCGTCGAGGGCCGCTACGTGGATGGCGGAGTGGGCTCCTACACGAACCCGTGCTACCTGGCCGCGTATGAGATCACCTTCTGCTTGGGATGGGACCCCTCAGAAACCACCTTGATCAGCCTAGGCACGGGTCGCTCGCGGCGTGTTATGCAGGTCGGTGAGGCCAATCGCTTCTGGCCCTGGCAGTGGCTGGGACCCGTGCTGGATGCCTTTGGGAGCTCTGCACACGACCAGCAGGTTCACTTGGTCAACACATTTTTCACCGACTTGGATTTCCGGCGCTTTCAGGTGGATCTCGAGAGACCCATCAGCATGGATGATGCCACAGCGTTGGACGAGCTAGAGCACTATGGCGAGCAACTCGGGGAAAAGGTACTGACCGACGACATCGATGCTGCCCAGATGATCACCGCAACGCCCGCGCCCACGTACCGTCTACCGACGCCACCGATGGCAGTTGAGCGCGAGCCCGCGCGCATGTCATCGTTGCCGCTCTGGATCGTCCTGGGCGGATCGGTGTTGGGCCTGTGGCGACAGCTACGCAAGCGTTGATCCCGCATCGTAAAGCGTTATCACCCACGTACGTAC
Source organism: uncultured Anaerolineales bacterium (assembly GCA_964614895.1). Classification (GTDB taxonomy): domain Bacteria; phylum Chloroflexota; class Anaerolineae; order UBA1429; family UBA1429; genus DAIRUQ01. Next base: position 4,934 of record CAZTMY010000059.1, on the reverse strand, counting down.
TAACGAGGAGCAGTAATGAACGCACATACCATCGCCAATCAAGCACTGGACCAAGGCAAGGGCATCTTGCGCTTGGCCCCAACCTGGGTGCCACGGGCCTTTTGCATACCGGGGCGTCGGCTCAAGCTTGACCCACGCGATCTCTATGCCTTTGGGGCGAACCGTGGTGGCATCGATGAGCGATGGTTCGCCTCCACCACACCCGCAGACAACGGCCCACTCACCACGCCTGATGAAGGACTCAGCTACGTCGTCATGGAGGACGGTGACCAGACATACCGCGTACTCCTGCGCGATGCGGTAGACGCGCTCCAGAGCACGCTCATCGGCGAGCGGCTTTGGTCCAAGTACGGGCGTTGGCCGATGTTTGCCAAGTTCTTTGACAATCAGGGTGCCCTCCCGCACCACCTGCATCAGCGGAAGGAGCATGCCGAGGCAGTGGGCGAGCGCCCCAAGCCAGAGGCCTACTACTTCCCACGGCAGATGAACAACCACGGGGGCGACTTCCCTTACACCTTCTTTGGGCTCAAGCCTGGCACCACACGTGAAGATCTGATCGGCTGTCTGCGTCGTTGGAATGAGGGAGATAATGGCATTCTCGCCCTCTCGCAAGCCTACAAGCTCGAGCTAGGCACCGGTTGGGATGTGCCTGCGGGCGTCCTCCATGCGCCGGGAAGCCTGTGCACCTACGAGCCTCAGGGCGACAGCGACGTCTTTGCCATGTACCAATCTCTGGTGAATGACGTGCCGACGCCATGGGAGAACCTGGTCAAGAACGTCCCCGAGGGGCATAAGCAAGATTTAGACTATATCGTGGATATGGTGGATCTGCCAGCGAACCTCGATCCCGACTTTGCTCGCAACCGCTTTATGGCACCACGACCGGTAGATGACCGCGCGGCGATGGAGGAGCAGGGCTTCAGCGACCTATGGGTCGCCTACCGATGCGCTGATTTCTCTGCCAAGGAGACCACGGTGCTCCCTGGTGCTTCTGTGACCCTAGTAGACGAGGCATGCTACGGCCTCATCGTGCTACAGGGGCATGGTCACCTAGGCACCTGGCCGGTCGAATCCCCGGCCATGATCCGGTTCGGCCAGCTCACCTACGACGAGTTCTTTGTCAGTGAACAGGCTGCCAAGGCCGGTGTGGTAGTGAGCAATGCTAGTGACAGCGACCCGCTGGTGATGCTACGCCATTTCGGCCCGGGCAACCCCGCGTTGGATTTGTAGCCGGTACTCCTGAGGGGGCGCCGCATAGGTGCCCTCTCAGCTTACAAGGGGAACAGTATGCCCGCAGATACCCTCACGCCTCCCTACTCCCCCCCAACCCATGCTGCAGGACCAAGCCATAGGGGCAGAAGGCTGCCCGCTGTTCTACCAATCGTGGGCACCCGTCAGAGACCCGCAAGCCTTGGTGCTCATCTGTCTGGGCATCGACGATCATAGCGACCGCTATCCCCACCTGGTACAGGCACTGACGCGAGGTGGCTATGCCACCGTGGCGTACGACCATCGCGGCAACGGCCGGTCCGGCAGCTCTCGCGGATATCCTTGACTGGCTAGACCGACACGTGGACAAGTAAACTGTGCCCAGCGGATGCGGCTCCCTGCCCAACCAAAAGAGAATGTTACCGAAGGTGAACCATCTCGTGACTCACCCCGGGAACGTCACCAAATAGGGAAATCATACCAGTTCGGTGACATTCTACGTGAGAGAGCACGAAAAGTTGACAGCGTGGGCCATGTGAGATATGATGGCAATGTTAGGTGCTCAAGGTAACGAGTGCCTCACAGAATGTGCAACGCCGTGCGATGAGGCTGCGGCCGAGTCCAGCGGCGTTTGCTAATTTCGGCATACCGCTGGGAGGAAGGCGTCATGAGGCAACTATCCAAGACAGTCCGCGGCATCCAACGCTCGCCCATTCGAGCCATGAAGGACGCCGCCGCTGCCTACCCTGATGCCATCCACCTGGAACTGGGACAGCCCGATTTCCCCACACCCCCGCATGTGATCGAAGCGGCATGCCAGGCGGCACAACACGAGTACACTGGCTACACAGCCAACGCTGGCATGCGGGAGCTTCGCGAGGCTGTTGTCGCCAAGCTAGAGCGTGAGAACGGCTACACCGCGCCCGTCGATGGCATCGTTGTGACCATCGGCGCCATGGAAGCTCTGTTCGCGTCCATGGCCGTGTTGCTCGATCCGGGCGACGAGATCCTCATCCCCAATCCCGGCTATGGTAACTTTGTGATGGCAGCTTGCGTCCTCAGCGCCAAGCCAGTCCGTTATCCGACCATCCCTCATCGCGGATTCGTGCCCGATATGGGCCGCCTGGAAACGCTGGTGACCGAGAGAACGCGGGCGCTCCTCGTGAGCAGCCCCTCGAACCCGACGGGCGCCGTGTATGACGAGCAGACGCTGCGCGATCTGTACGCGTTCTGCGTCCGCCATGATCTCTATATGATCTCTGACGAGACGTACGACCAACTCGTCTTTGAGGGCGAGCATATCAGCCCCGCCCGCTGGGATCGGGACGGCCGCGTCATCTCTATCTACACGACCTCCAAGACCTACGCCATGACGGGCTGGCGCGTCGGCTTTGTGGTAGCATCGCCGCAGGTCGCTACCGCTATCATCAAGGTGCAGGAGCCGATCGTCTCATGCGTCAACACGGTGGCCCAGCATGCGGCCATCGGCGCGCTAACAGGACCGCAGGATTGCGTGGAGACTATGCGCCAGGAATATCGCCGGCGGAGGGACTTGGCCGTTGCTTTGGCAGATGAGCTTGCGCTTGAGGTATCCTATCCACACGGTGCCTTTTATCTACTGGCCGATATCTCGGCGAGCGGGCAAGAATCTATCCCATTTTGCCAAGGATTGCTCGAGAGTGAACACTTGGCCGTTGCACCCGGGTCCAGCTTTGGCTCGATCCTGGATAGCTATGTGCGCATCTCGCTCTGCGCCAGCTCGGACGCGCTTGAGGAAGGGTTGACGCGCCTAGCGCGTTACTTGCGCCGTCAAGCCCAAGAGCTTGCCGCGCAGGAGACCTCACCGGCTATCCGCGCGACAGTCTAGCGGCTGACTGCACGTACCTCACGCCGACCTCATGAGAGAGGTCGGCGCCTTGCTTCTAGGACGTCTGATCAGGGATGTAGCACCGAAACTGACACGTGCAAGCTACCATGCTATAATGAGCCGATCCTCATGTCAGCAAGGAGATGCGACGTGACTGATATAACTCTGCCAGCTCAACTGGGCCAGTATATCTCGATAGCCCTATTCGTGCTTGGAGCCTATTTGCTAGCCCTCTATGTAGGGCTGATAGTCTGGACGTTCCGCGACATCCACGGTCGCACGCGAGACGTCCTGGGCCAGATCATGGCCACGCTCCTGGTAGCGGTGTTCACGCTCCCCGGCTTGCTAGTGTACATGTTGCTAAGGCCCCATGAGACGCTAGCCGAACGCCACGAGCGAGATCTAGCTGAGGAAGCCATCCTCCAGGATCTTGAGGAGCAGCGCGTCTGTCCGCAGTGTCGACGCAGGGTGGAGCCAGACTTTATAGTGTGCCCGACCTGCCATCACCAGCTCCGCATCCCCTGCGATGTCTGCGGCCGACTGCTCCAACCTGACTGGGACATCTGCCCCTACTGTGGCACCAAACGAGCGCCGCTGGAAGAAACACTAGAGCCCACTGCCGAGCCCATGGCGGTCGTTGATTGGGGCAGTGAGGTCACACCCGAGGCGGAACAGTCCCAAAGCTAGGCTTCTAGTCGCTGTCCGTCAAGATCTGCACCCAGATGCCTCGCGCTCGAAGCTTGTGGAAGAGCAATTCTGCATCGCGCTCGCGCACCAGTTGATGGGTGCCATCTACCGCTAGGTCCAGATACGGCTTGATCTCCGGATCCGACCGCAGCTCACGCATGGTAGCCTTGTCCACCGTCTCGATCAAGATGCAGGGACGTGCCCAGACCCTCCCGAATCGTCCGCCCCATGAAAGCAACCTGACCATCAGCGGTTGCGGAATTCGATCACCGCTGATGCGCTCTAGGAAAGAGATCATCTGCTCAGCTCTCACGCCAGTCCGGTAACCTCCGGCCACCGATTGCTCCGTCACGCGGTAGGTAGCGACCTCTCCCTGCCCTTCCCAGGCTGCGAAACGCTCCAGTTGGTACCGCGTAAAAAAGGTACCAGTTACTGCAATATACACGTGACCATCTTCCCTGATCTCGACGGCAGCCGCGGCAGCCTTCTCTGACGCTTCGGGCGTCACCCGGCCTCGCCAATAGGACGCCCTGCTAGAAGGCAGGCAGAAGCAAGTTACGCCAGCGCCACGCTTGGCCCCCAGCGCTGCAATGCCAAGCCAGTACAGCGGCCCAGTGACCATCGCTGCCACGATGGCGCCCTCGATGCGATCCCAGTTATCATAACCGCTCAGGAGTTGATCGCTCTCGTAATCCCGTAGCTGCCAGGCGTCATAGTCGCCGTCAACCCGCAGCAGATCGGGCCGCGTATGCTTGATGACATGGACGAGTGACTGCAGGGAGATCCAAACATCCATTGGCGCCTGAGCCAGCACGCGCATCACTACGCTCCGGCCCGTGACCATATCGTGGGCGCCGTGGTCGTCGAGCGAAGCCAAGCCAGCCCATGCGAGCTCGTCCCACATGACGGCGCGTCGCCAAGCCTGGTAGAGGGATCGGTAGCGCTCGGAACGGCCTGAATGCAGCCAACCGCGCGCTTTGAGCGACGGGGCCACAACCCTTCCCCGTTGGCTAACAAGCTCGGCACTGATCGCCAAGGCGGCGAGGAACTCCAATCGCTGCCGGCCACCATCGCCGACGAGCCGGCCCTGCTCGCTCAACGACGATAGCATGGTGACCAACAGCTCACGCATGCCATCTCCTTCGGGAAGCCTGGGCGCTCGGTTGCGCAG
>CAZTMY010000058.1:0-11543 GCA_964614895.1 uncultured Anaerolineales bacterium | reverse complement strand
CCCCTGGGCGCCAATTGCCGCTCGTGTGCCCTACGCTGCAAGCCCTGGTGGCTCCTGGTCCTTCTGATGCTTGCATGCCTTGTAGGGTGCAATCGCAACATTCCCTCCTCGCAGCAGCCTATGGCTTCTCCTGTCGAGGTCATTGAGAACAAAGGCTCCGACACGCTCGTGAACCTGGCGCTGGCCTGGGCCGAGCGCTATATGCAGGTCGAGGCCGGAGTCCGGATTTCCGTTACTGGCGGAGGCTCTGGCACAGGCATCGCCGCCCTAATCAACGGGACCGTGGACATCGCCAACGCCTCCCGTCAGATCAAGCCCGAGGAAAGGGAAGCCGCTAGGCGCAACGGGATCGAGCCGGTGGAACACATCGTCGCGCTGGACGCTATTGCTGTCATCGTGAACCCCCGGAATCCCGTGGACCGGCTTAGCTTGCAGCAGATCTCGGATATCTACACGCGCAAGGTAACCAACTGGCGCGACGTGGGAGGAGAGGATCGCCCCATCGTGTTACTGTCGCGCGAGTCGAACTCGGGCACCTATGTCTACTTTCTTGAGCAAGTGGTCCGCATGGGCGAGGAGAACGACCTGCTCTTTGCTCCCGACACGTTGCTGATGCCCTCTTCGGAAGGCATCGTCGAAGAGCTGCGGCAAAATCCCAACGCCATCGGCTATGATGGCTTGGGCTATGTGACGCCCGATGTCAAGGTGATAGCCGTTTCCCGGGACGCTGCTGGTCCCTACGTGATGCCGTCGGCAGCCACCGTCAATGACGCTTCGTACCCGATCTCGCGACCTCTCTACATGTACACAGACAAAGACCTGTCAGACCGCATCGCCGCCTATCTCCGCTGGATCCAGGGGGATGGGCAAAGTATCGTTGACGATCTGGGCTTCGTGCCCCTAGGTGACCATGTCGCTAGAGCCAATCTCGCCAACTGAGCATAGAGCCCGCGCCCAGGCCCGTTACGCCCGACCTTCTAAGGTCAAGCAATGGGGCGAGTTCCTGCTGGAGACCATTGTCCGTCTGAGTGGTCTCTCGACCATCGGCTTTGTGATTTTGATATTGGCTTTCTTGCTCTACGAGGGGGCGCCGCTTTTCTGGCAAGTGCCTTTAGGCGATCTTCTAGGTTCGCGCTGGTACCCGACATTTGATATGTATGGCACCGTTCCGCTAGTCCTAGGCTCAGCACTTGTCACGCTGATGGCGCTGGTCATTGCCGTGCCTCTGGGCGTGGTCACCGCCGTTTTTGTGCGCGAAGTGGCCCCTTTCTGGGCACGAGAGATCCTGAAACCAATGATCGAGGTCCTCGCAGGGATACCATCGGTGGTACTGGGGTTCTTCGGGATGAGGTACGTCAGCCCCATCGTGCGCGATGTACTTGGTGCTCCCACCGGGCTAACGGCACTGACCGGGGCGGTGATTCTGGCGTATATGGCGCTGCCAACACTTATCAGCGTGGCCGAGGACGCTCTCGATGCCGTTCCCAAGACCTATCGTGATGCTGGGCTGGCCATGGGGGCCTCTCGCTGGCAGACCATCTGGCGCGTGACGGTGCCGGCAGCTCGCTCTGGCATTGTCACGGCCATCATGCTGAGCATGGGACGCGTCATCGGCGAGACCATGGCCGTCATGATGGTCACGGGCAACGCTGCCCGAATGCCACTCGGCCTGGATGCCTTGATGAAGCCCGTTCGAACGATGACTGCCACCATCGCCGCGGAGATGGGCGAAGTCGCCAAGGGAAGTGTGCACTATCGTGCGCTCTTTGGCATCGGCATCATTCTTTTTGCTGTCACGTTCCTTATCAATCTCGCGGCTGCGTCAGTTATGTTCAAGAAGCGGCCAGGAGGAGGTTTGCGCTGATGCGAGAGCGCCCACTGGAGACGGTGGGATATGCCCTTATGGTGTTGGTGGCCATCATCGTTGTGGCCCCCATCCTAGCCGTCATCGGGATCATCGTTGCGCGGGGCCTGCCCGCCATGAGCTGGGAATTCCTCCTGGAGATGCCCTACAACGGCATGAAAGCGGGTGGCATCTTTCCAGCGATCGTGGGAACGTTGCTGCTCACCCTGGGCACGGCCGTTGCGGCTATTCCGGTAGGCGTGGGTGGAGCCATCTATCTCGCCGAGTATGCCCGCGACACGGCCTTGACGCGAGCAGTCCGACTTGCCATTGTGAACCTAGCGGGCATCCCCTCTGTCGTCTATGGGCTTTTCGGTCTGGGGATGTTCGTCTTGTTCCTGGGCTTGGGCACCTCTGTTGCGGCTGGCTCGCTCACCTTGGGCATCATGACCTTGCCGGTCATCATCAGCACCGCCGAGGAAGCACTTCGCGCGGTGCCTCGCGAATTCCGTACGGTGAGCGCTAGTTTGGGAGGAACCAAGTGGCAGGGCATCCAGAATGTGGTCCTACCGCAAGCCCTGCCCGGAATCATCACCGGCGTCATTCTGGGGTTGCTGCGAGCGGCTGGCGAGACGGCCCCGATTCTCTTTACGGTGGCCGCGTTCTATTTGCCGAGCCTACCGCATTCTCCGATGGACCAAGTGATGGCGCTCCCCTATCATCTGTACGTTGTGAGCACACAGGTGCCGGGGATGCCTGAGGAAATCCAGTACGGCACAGCGCTCGTCCTGCTGGCTCTGGTGTTGTCGATGAACGCCATCGCTACGTTGCTTCGTAGCCATTACCGCCGCCGCCGTTCGTGGTAGCGCTTGCCAGTAATCGGAGCTAGAGTGTGGTCGCCAAGATCAAGCTCGATCGCATCTCTTACAGCTATGGAGATCACCAGGTTCTCAGCGATGTGACCCTGGACGTTCCAGAGCGTGCCATCACGTCTTTCTTTGGCCCAGCTCAAAGTGGCAAGACCACGTTGCTGCGCCTGATCAACCGGCTGAACGACGATGTTGAAGGCACGCACATGTCGGGCACCATCCTCTTGGGAGGGGAGGATATCTATGCACCGAACATCCATCTTCCTAGCCTGAGACGCCGCGTTGGCATGGTGTTCGCGCTGCCTCTTCCCTTGCCCGGGACTATACGTGACAATATTACGTACGGACCACGTCTGGCCGGCATTCGCGATCGCGAGACGCTAGACGAGCTAGTGGTGCAGAGCCTCCAGCGGGCGGCTCTGTGGGACGAGGTGAAGGATCGCCTGGAAACGCCGGCCAGCGAACTATCAGGAGGCCAGCAGCAACGCCTCTGCATAGCCCGCAGCCTGGCGCTCGAGCCGGAGGTCTTGCTGCTCGACGAACCCACGTCCGGGCTAGACCCAGTGTCCACGTCCTTGGTGGAGCAGTCACTTATTGAGCTCAAGAAGCAATACACGATCATCATCGTGCCGCACAACATCCAGCAGGCTGCACGCATTTCCGACTATACGGCGTTCTTTCTTATGGGCCAGCTGATCGAACACGGGCCTGCGTCGCGCGTATTCACTACCCCAGCGGACAAGCGAACCGAGGAGTACATCACGGGGCGCTTTGGCTAGCAGGCCCCGTCCAAACCATGATGGCTAAGATTGAAGTAGCGAATCTTGACTTTTTCTATGGCGGTCGACAGGTCCTGAAAGACATCTCAATCGCCATACCAGAGCGCAAGATCACAGCCTTGATTGGTCCTTCAGGCTGCGGCAAGTCGACCTTCCTGCGGTGCCTGAACAGGATGAACGACAGCATCAGGGGAGCGCGCGCGATAGGCACGATCCTCCTCGATGGGAAGGATATCTACGCGGAGACCCAAGATGTCGTCCGGCTACGTCAGCGCGTAGGGATGGTATTCCAGCGACCCAACCCGTTCCCTCAATCGGTTTATGATAACGTGGCTTTTGGCCCACGCGTGATGCGGCAGAATCACCGGGGCGATCTCGATGCGCTGGTCGAGCAGAGCTTACGCGAGGCTGGTCTCTGGGACGAGGTCAAGGACGATCTTGGCCAGGATAGCCTCACTCTCTCCCTGGGACAGCAGCAGCGCCTATGCATCGCGCGTACCATCGCGGTCCGCCCCGAGGTGATCCTGATGGACGAGCCTTGCTCGGCTCTGGATCCCATCGACACGCTTCGCATCGAGGACCTCATGCGCGCCTTGGCAGCCGACTATACGATCGTCATAGTCACGCACAACATGCAACAGGCTGCGCGTGTATCGGATGAAACGGCGTTCTTTATGATCGATGAACAGCAAGTTGGCCGGCTGGTGGAACACGGCCCTACGGAGAGGATCTTCACCAGCCCCCAAGATCCCCGTACTGAGGGGTACATAACCGGGCGCTATGGCTAGTTCACTGCGCTTGCCCGGGTAGAGACCGCCCAAGGAGGAGACTGTGACACGACAAGCACTGGACACAGCTTTGCAGAAGCTCAAGCAAGAGGTCGCCCAATTAGGAGAGCTGGTGCTCTCCAACGTCATCGAGTCGGTGCGCTACTTGAAGGAGCGCGACTTTGACGGGTCCAAGCGGCTTATGAAGTTGGACGTCATCGTCAACCGCAAGCGGTTCGCGATCGAGAACGAGATCATGGTTCTCATTGCGACCCAGCAGCCGCTTGCGGGGGACCTTCGCTCGCTAGCTGCCATGCTAGAGATCATCACCGAGTTGGAGCGCATCGGTGACTATGCCAAGGGTATCTCCAAGATCAACCTACTCATCGGCGAGGCGCCCCTAATCAAGCCGCTGGTTGATATTCCCCTAATGGCCGACAAGGCGGTAGCCATGCTCAAGCTGGCACTCAAGGCGTTTGAGGACAGAGATATCGAGCTAGCTAGAGAGGTACCCAAGAGGGACCAGGAGGTCGACGAGCTATACAAGCAGGTAAACCGAGAGCTTATGGCGCTTATTGTGGCCGATTCTAGCAACACCAAGCAGGCCAATCATCTGCTCTGGGCGGCACATAATCTCGAGCGCGCCGCTGACCGTGCCACCAACATCTGTGAACGAGTCATCTTTTGCGCCACCGGCAAGATGCAAGAGCTGGATAACCACTTTGGGATGCGGCCCGCCGGTGGTGACTAGCGGACCATGACACCCGATTCTACCCCGCCCGACGCTGATCGCTGTACGGGTAGCACTGCTATGATACTCAACAGGAATGCCCAGGCAGCCAGTGCATAAACCAGCAGGTACCCCGCTGTCGCTGAGGCGAACAGGCCGTTCACCCGATCAATGACCACGCCTCCGAGCAGGCGGCTCACGCCGCTCCCAAGGGCTGTTGCCACGTTCGCCACGCCGAGATAGTGCGCCGCTTCCCCCTGCGGCACAATGTCCGTGATCCACGCCCAGTTGGCGCTCAGAAAGACACCGATCCCCACGCCGATCAGCAGGCCACAGGCAGACAACGCCGCCAGGTCTCGGACCACCAGTATGGCGAGCGTTCCCACGGACGCCAAAAGCCCCGCTGCAATCAGCATCGGCTTGCGACCGTACCGGTCAGCCAGATGCCCCGCAGGGATCGTGGCAGCTATCAGCGCCAGTCCCAACATCGCCGATAGTTGACCCACAAAACGCTGCCCCTCCGACTCGGTCAGTCCTACCACATCTATCAGATAGAACAGCAGGAACGTGTTCACGGCGATGAGCGCGCCCCAGAAAAGCGTGCGGTTGATGAACCACTTTCCAAAGGCCGGATAGGTCTTTAGGTCTACCACAAACGCCTTTGTGAGAGCACCACGGATGTTTCCCTCGGCACGCGGACTTGGCAAATCACCCTCATAGGATGCCGGTAGCGTCGCTACCAGGCACACGAGCCAGATCAGCGTAGGGACACTAATGGTCCACAGGACCGCCCGCGCCCCGACCTGGGCATGCTGGCTGATGAGGTATCCTGCCGCCAACCGGCCAACCATGAAACCAATAATGTCCAGAGCGGCTTTGACACCCGAAACCACACCGCGCTGTTTCGTGGGCACACGGTCTGGCATCAACGCTTGCCAAGGCCCCTGGGCGGTGTTGGAAGCGATCTGAATGAGTCCCAACCCGAGAAGTACCTGCCAGAACGCTGTCGCAAAGGCGATGAGGAACAGACTGGCGATGGTGGATAGCGTCCCAACGATGAGATACGGCGTTCGACGCCCCCAACGGGAGACGGTCCTATCAGAGAGCATCCCGACGATGGGTTGCACCAAGCTCGCGACCACCAGCCCGCCGAACGTTGCCAGCCCCAGAGCCGTGTTGCGCCCCTGTGGTATGAGCTCCAACAGCTTGCGCCCCATCAGTGATGGCTCCAGCGTGTTCCACGAGACGGCCAGCGCAAATCCTAGCGCTGTGACCGAGAGCACCCGCCCAAAGGAAATCCGCCGCATCGCACTCCCTACGCGACTCGCGCATCATCTAGGGGATAGCATCCGTGAGGATCGGCGCACTTTTTAGTCTATCCCCCCATGGCACTCACATCAAGACGAACCCCTAAACGGTGAGAGGGTTGCGCTGGCCGTGAGACTCCCTACAATGGCGCTAATTGGATGGCTGGTTGCGGGCGTGGGAGGGATACATGCCGGCTTGGTATCCAACCTATCGTGGATGGCGGGATGTCCCCCGTCTGGAGGAACACCAACGCCGCACACGCGATCTGATGCGCGCCTTTGCTCAGCGCGAGAACCAGCGCGTGCCGATTCGCTTCGCGTGCGACGAGCAGGTCTGGACACGGATCGCGGGCTGCAGCTTTCGCACCTTCTACCATGATGCCACATGGCATCTACGCGCCCAGCTTGACGGATCGCACTGGTTCCGGCATCACGTCATCGGAGACCACGCCGTCGGCTTGCCAGACCGATGGATAGTGGTTGTGCAGCACTGGATGGAAGAGAACGCCTATTTTGGTTGTGACGTGACTTACCAGGATGACGACTATGCTTGGGGCCAACCCCTAGATCTATCCAAGCAGGAGCTGCTGGCGCATATCCGCAATATCGACCCGGAGGAACGTATCCAAGCGACCGAGACCTATCGTCTCTACCAGGAGTTGAGGGATCTGACCACTGATCTCACCTTCTGCGATCGCCCGGTGCAAGTTTACCCACCAGGCAGAGGCACGCATGGCATCTTGACCAAGGCGGCCGAGGTCCGCGGCATCGGTCGTCTGTGCGTGGATCTGCTCGAGGACCCCGGTTTTGCCCAGCAGTATCTGGACGCATTCACCGAGGCCGAGATCGCGCGCATTAGGGCATGGCGACGTCTTGCCCCCTTGCCGGATGAGGAGCCGCTCCCCAACAGCACTGGCTTTGGCTTTGCCGATGACAGCCTGCAGCTCGTCTCTGCGGCCACGGCGCGTCATTTTCTTCTGCGGCCCTACCAACGACTCTATGGCTCCATGACGACTGGATCGCGCTCGTTCCACGTGTGCGGACGTGCTATGCAGCACTATCCTATGCTCGTCGAGCATCTTGGCGTGACAACCATTGATGGACCGGGCGAGTTCTGTGATCACGCTCACTATCTCGCGCGGTATCCTCGCCTCGGCTTTCATGCCCAACCCGACTCGGGTGTTCTCCTGCACGGTTCGCCGGACGATGTCGCCGCTATGATGCGCAAGCTCTTGGCCCCCGGGGCCAAGCTGCCCGGGCGGTATTGGATCGATGGGTTTCTCACCCGCGACATGCCCGTGGCAGCGCTACGCACAGTGTACGATCTCGGCTTGGAGATGGGCGGCATCTCCACAGCCGGATCCTGATCGCACAAGGAGGCCAATCGTGCAAGACAAGATGCTTCTTCGGAACGATCAGATTCAGGCAGCCATCGCGCCAGATACCCTTGAGGCCGAGCTGCGACATCTCCCCAGCGACTCGGCCTGGGCCTTTCGTCGTAGTGCGGGCGCGGAACTGCGCGTGGCCCACGGACAGCAGACTAGTACCGCTCGTCTGTCTGACGCCCGCAACATTCGGATCTGGCGTTACCAGGGTCACAGGGAGCAACGCCTGACGTGCCACGTCACTGGGCTGCCGGGTGATGTGGCACTGTCCATCAGCTTCGCATTGCCCGATGACGAGCCCGTGCTGCGCGTAGAGATTGCACCGCTCCCGACCGGCACCTCCTCGCGCGTTGCGGATGTCTGGTTCCCTGGGGAACTCGTCCCGGTAGGTCATGCGCTGCAAGGCACCCTGTGGCCTAACATGTCCGGCACCTTTATCCCTGCCGACTATGACCGAGACATCGGTATGCCGGAGGGCGACACCTCAGCGGAGGCGCTCATCGATCACCATGCCCTGCACATGGCGGCCGGGCGCACGCTCTATCAGCCATGGTGGGGCCTAATGGGAGAGGATGGCGCCTGCGTGGCCATCGCTGAGACAGACTTTGACTTTGCACTGGACCTATGGCACCCGGCTGGCGGACCGACTCACGCCAGCCCCACTTGGATACCCAGCTTGGGTGAGCTCGCATATCCACGCGCCATTCGCTACCACCTGCTAGGCTCAAGCGAGCATGCCGACCTTGCCAAGGTGTACCGTACCTGGGTCCAGCGGACAGGTCGCTGGGTCTCGCTCCAAGAAAAGCTGACACGCAACCCGGTGGCCCAGCGGTTGGTGGGCGCCACGATCTTTCCTGTGAGCGTATGCTCGCGCAACAAGCAGGAGCGTCCGGCGCGGTTGCGAGTCACACCCTTTGCCGAGCTTGCCAAACGCCTGGACACGTTACGCAAGCTGGGGGTAGAACGAGCCTATCTTCACGTAGACGGTTGGGGCTATCACGGATACGACAACCACCACCCCGATGTGCTCCCGCCCTGCCAGGAGGCAGGCGGCTGGGAAGGACTCCTCGCCTTTGCTCGCAAGGCCGAGGAGTGCGGCTACCTCTTTGGCCTGCATGACCAGTACCGTGACTACTATGTCGATGGCCCAGCCTATCAGGACCAACGTGCCATCAAGGCGCCTGACGGCTCCGTGCCATCGTTCTCCCACTGGGCTGGCGGCCCACAGAGCTTTCTCTGCGCCCGCGAGGCGCTACCCTTTGTCCGGCGCACCTTTGAGGAGGTGCTAGGCCGAGGCATTCCTCTCACGGCCTCCTACCTGGACGTCTTTGCCGTGGTGCCCATGGATGAATGCTATGATCCCGCACATCCCATGACCCGTACCGACTGCTTCCACTGGCGCGCTCGAGCTCTGGACTATGTGCGGAGCCTGGGGCTTGCCATCAGCTCCGAGGAACCGGTGGACCAATTCATCCCACACCTCGACTTTGCCCACTGGGCCGACGTGCCACGCTGGCAGTTCATGCGGGGCGAGCCCATCGGCATTCCCGTTCCTCTGCACAACCTCGTCTACCATGACGCGCTCCTTCTGCCCTCGGTGTACGACTATGCCTATGACAAGGACCTCCGCACAGAGTACCTGTTGCGTGGCTTGGCCGAGGTAGAGATCCCCTACGGACGCTATCATTGGGATAAGGTCAAGCAGCTCGAGCATGCCCGTCTGATGGCGGAGCTACATGCCGAGTGGGGAACCCACGAGCTCGTCGATCACCAGCTTCTCGAGGGCGACGGCTCTGTGCAGGCTTTCATCTACCCGGAAGGCAGCGTCCAGATAGATCTTGCTCGGCAACGCTATCGCATCCAGGGAAGTGAGAAAGATACGGGCGGCTGGATGAGCATCAAGGATAAGCAAGCATGATCGATCCCAAGCGGATGGGGCGCTATGAGCGCATTCACGAGCAGTTGAGCAATCTTGTCACCGGCAAGTCGCCCAACCTGACCGCTGCCATGGCCACCATTTGCGCCCTGCTTCATGCCAAGATGCCCCATCACTCATGGACGGGCTTTTACCTGCTGGCCCCAAGTGGCGAGTTGAATGTCGGCCCCTATCAAGGGCCACTGGCCTGTCAGGTGCTGAAGGAAGGCGGTGTGTGTCTGCACGCCGTCCGCATGCGCGAGCCAATCGTGGTGCCGGATGTGCATGCCTTTCCGGGGCACGTCGCGTGCGATCCGCGCTCCAAGAGCGAGATCGTGATTCCTCTGATCAAGGATGGCCACGTGCGCGGGGTTCTGGACATCGATGCACGTAGACTGGCCCAGTTCGATGAGGACGACATTCCACCGCTACAGCGCATCGTCAAGCTCCTGGATCCCTTCCTCTGAGGCCTTGTTGCTCTCAGCCGGATCGGATCGTTAGAAGCGTCACTTCGGGACGGCAGTTGAGGCGCACGGCGGGGCGCGTCATGCCAATGCCGCGCGTCACGTACACAGGCGAGGAGGGAGCCTGAACTAGGCCCCCGGCGTACTTTTTCCCAAAGGACGACGGCAGGAGGAGCGGGCCGATCCCCGGGAGAACGATCTGCCCACCATGAGTATGCCCACAGAGAGCTAGGTCTAGGGGCTCGCTCTCCAGGAACTCGTTCACATCAGGATTGTGCACCAGAAGAATGGACGCATCACTGTCCTGAACCGATCGCAGCAGTCGCCGCGCCGTGGCTAGCTTACCATGCCAGCGAAGCGCCAATACCTCCGGCGACATGCTGGGCGATCCACTCTGCCCGGCGTCCTCAACGCCGACCAGTGCCAGCCTGGATCCGCCGCGCTGCACGTAGGCTACCTTGTCTCTTAGGACCTGCACACCATTCCTGGTCAGCATATCCACGATCAGGCGGGGATCCGTCCATACATCGTGATTGCCCAGGACACCGAAGACGCCAAGAGGTGCCTCCAATGCACGCAGCTCACGGGAGCAAGCGATAGCATAGCCTCCCGCTCCGGTCACGAAATCGCCCACCAGCGCTACCAAGTCTGGCTTGAGCGCATTCGTCAGGGCTACAGCCTTGCCTACCTGGCTAGCGGGCACCACTGCTCCTACGTGCAGATCGGAGAGCACCGCGATGGTGAGGCCCGACAGGCCGCTGGCAAGACGCGGCAGCAAGATCTCTTGCCGTACTACCTGGATCCACCCCGGCTCTACCGACGTGCTGTAGAGCGCTCCCATGGCCAGAGCAGCGGCGCCACCGCCTAGTACACCGACCCCCAGCTTGAGAAAGGCCCGGCGCGATATCGATTGCTCCCACTGACCATCATGCGTCTGCACTCGACTAGACGCTCCTGCTTGCAGGCACATGCCACCCTCTCCAGAATCCCAATTCTAGGCCAAGTATGGCAGCCACGCAAAGCGGGGCCTGGCACAGCCATAATGGTCTATGCTATCAAGTGTGGTCATGGGGGAGTAGATACACCGGCCGGTTATCGTAGCATACTGACTTGCGCACCGAGCCAGACTTGGCACTGGTGGACGACTCTGACCACTTGAGCTGGGGAACCGCTCGGCGCCAGAAGCGCAGCAGATGGTGGTTCAGAGACTCGCTGCCGTTATCCGCATGGAGCTGCAAAATCGGGAAGGGGATGTGGCCCACGATACGAGCACAACCATCGGCGACTACCCGCTGGCTCTTGCCCAGCACGGCCACGCTCTCCATCCAGTGGCCACATACCTGCCATCCAGCCTAGGTTGCCGACCAGCCGTTCCGCACAGGGATAGTCAAAGCTCTCGCAGACGATCCCGAGCACATACTGGACATCTGCACCATAGGTCTTGCCACGTTCCCGCTGGCGTTTCTGCCGCTCCAGATCGGGGC